>DATJLY010000523.1:0-7100 GCA_035509095.1 Allostellaceae bacterium
CGGCGCTTATCACGCCGACGATGCCCATGATCGCGGCGATCGGAATCAGGACGAGCGTCGCCAGCCACATCACGATGAAGATCAGCCCGAGCGTCAGCCCGACATGGTCTCCCGCCCAGGACGAGATCGCGTCGAACCGCGCGATCCAAAGCCAAGTGACCGCGGCGATCGCAGCCAACGTCACGGCCGCGCCTATCACGCCGCGCGTGCCATGCGCGATGGCGCGGCGCAGATCGTTGATGACGATGATCGCTTGCAGCACCGCGCCGAAGGCGAAGAGCGCCGACACGGCGTACATGAAGGGCGCTTCCGGCAGGTTGAGGATCACGGTCGACTTGCCGTCTTGCGCCAGCGCGCCGGCATAGACGCAGATGCCCCAGGCGAGCGCCGCGTAGAAGAGCCAGAGACACGCGCTTCCCAATGCCTCGAACCAGGCGTGAAGCGTCGCGCTGAAATACCGCGCGACGAGGTCGATCTTCAGATTGACGCGCTGCATCAGGCCGGCGGGAATGCAGGCGGCGATCGCCACCGAGAACGTCATCTGCACGATCTCGTTCATGGCGGGGATCGGCTCGTTCGCGATCCAGCGCATCACCACGTCAATCATCGTGATCGCCGCGACGAAGAGCATGCCGCAGACGCACGCGATCGCGATGACGCGCGAGACGCCGCCGAGCCATTGCTCCAACTGATCGAGAAAGGAAGCCTCGGCACGCGCGGGCGTGGGGCCGGCTTCCGTGACCGTCACACCGCTCCTCCCACGCTTCTACCCGGCGGCAGCCGGGCTTCGTTTGGCGCGGACTCTAAACCGGAGCCAATGCCCTGTCGATTATCTTCCCTCGCGGCCGCGCCGGGCCATGAATTGGTGTATCCGCTTGGCGCACAACGTGAAGAAAGTCTCTTGAGGCGATGCGGGCGGGGTGGTGTCGGCCAACAGTTCGGGCGCCGTCGTCGCCATCTCCGGGGCAAGCTCGACCACCGGTGCGGCGTCGGGCGCAAGCACCAGGAGCGCCGTGAGGTCCGATTGCTTGGCGGGCATCTCGAGGCTCCCGCCGCCCCGACGCGGGATCGGCATGCCGACGAGTGACCCGATATCCTTCTTGCTGGCCAAGGTCGAAACGGCCCAAATCTGTTCGTTCACCAAGATGGGCCGGAATGGTGAAGGGAGGGTTTACCCGCGCGGTCGCGCCGCGGGCGCGTCCTTGTCAGCGCGCTTCGGCGACCTTGAGCGCCTGCACGACCGACGGATTGTTCGCCCAGCCAAGCGCGTCGCGGCCGGTATAGTCGCTCATCTGCGGATTGGCATGGTATTGCAGCAGAAGGCGCACGGCGGCGACTTGTCCGCTTCGCGCCGCGAGCATCAGCGGCGTCAAGCCCTGCACCGTTTGCACATCGACCGACGCCTTGGCCTGAAGCAGCACCTGCAGCACGTCCATGCTGCCGCGTTCGGCCGCCCAATGGAGCGCCGTCTTGCCGAGCTTGTCACGGATGTCGAGCTTCGCGCCGTGGGCGACAAGCGCTTCGGCGATCTGCGCGTTGTCGTTGAACGCCGCATAGATCAGCGCGGTGCGGCCATAACCTTCCGCCTCGTCCGGGTTCGTTTGCGTGTCGAGCAGGCCGGTGACCTCGCTCGTGTTGTTGGCCGCGGCGGCGACCACCAACTGCGATGCGGCATCGGATGTCGGCTCATTGCCGATGAGCGAGAAGGTCGACGGTACCCGAGGGCCCGTGTCATAGGGTGTGACCGACGATTGCGCGCTGGCGCCGCCGATGCCAAGCCCGCCGATCAAGAGGGTTGCCGCCACCCCGCCAAGCCAGCGAGACGATGCCCCCCCACGTGCGCAGGACCACCTCATGCCTGCCCCCAGGATCAATTATCCGCGCCGGACGCAAGCGAGTGTGCCGAGAATCTCCCGAAAAGCCAAGCCCGCCAATCGGGGGCACTCTTATGCGGCTTGGGCCTTTTTTGCGGCGCGGATTGCCCGCGGCGACGATCAGCGGAATCCCAGCGCGCTGCCGAGCGGCGGCGGCCGGTTATTGATCGAGTTGTCGAGGCCGTTGTTGAACTGAACGGCGGTCTCGTGGTCGGTGACCGATGGGCCGTGCTGGAAGGACGCGTCCATATCGGCGCTGATCGCGCCTTGCTGTGAAAAAGCGATCTCGCTATTGTCGCCAGCACAACCGGTGAGCAGCGCCGCGGCCACAAGAACGGCCGTGGCAAATTCATGTCTAAGCATGGCTGCCTCCTTCCCGAAGACAACGTCTTGTACGAGCGCGGAGTTGCCGCGGATCAAAGCCGGTCCCCTGCGTTACGCGCAAAATCGCCGACAATTCGTTTAAAATCAGCGCTATAGTGGAGCGTGATCAAAAACCGTTGAGGGGAGCGAGATGCCCGATACCGGCGCCTTGGCGCGCAAGACGCGCCGCAGATTCGACTTCAACACGGTGACGCGGACCGGGCCCGGGACGCTCGCCGGTGGCTATATGCGGCGCTTCTGGCATCCGGTCTGGCGCTCACGGGATCTGGCGGTCGGCGCGGCCGTGCCGGTGCGTATCATGGGGGAAGACTTCACCCTCTATCGTGGCGAGAGCGGGGCGCCACACGCGGTGGCGCATCGCTGCGCCCACCGCCGCACCATGCTGTCGGCCGGCTTCGTCGAAGGCGACTGCATCCGCTGCCTCTATCATGGATGGAAATATGATTCCGACGGCCGCTGCGTCGATCAGCCGGCCGAGCTCGACGAGGCGTTTGCCGACAAGGTGCGCATCCGCGCCTATCCGACCGACGAGTATCTGGGGCTGATCTTCGTTCACATGGGCGATGGGGCCGCGCCTCCGCCTCTCCGCTTTCCCGAATTCGAGGCGCCCGGCGGCCTTGTCAATGCGAACGTCTATAGCCGCGCGTGCAACTACTATCAGAACATCGAGAATGGCGTCGACGAGGCGCATCTGCCCTTCACCCATCGCCGTTCGATCTTCGACACCTTGAACCGCGACGTGCCGCGCATCGAGGCCGAGGAGCGGCCGTGGGGACTTGTCGCCTTCGGCATCCGCTCGGACGGAACCGTGCGCGAGCAGCATCTGATGTTGCCGAACATGCTCAGCATGTCGCTGCCCAACGAAGACCCGGCCGAGACCGATTGGCGCATCTATGTCTCGTGGCGCGTTCCGGTCGACGATGAGAGCCACAAGACCTTCATCATCGAGCGCCTCAATCTGAAGCCCGAGGCCGTCGCCGAGTACCGTGACCGCCAGGTGGCCCGCGAGAAAAGGCTTTCCGAGCTGCCGCCTGCCGACGAGGTCACGCGGGCGATTTTGGCCGGCAAGATGCGGCTCCACGACGCCGCCGACCGGCCCGATTTCCTCGGCATCCAGGACCATGTCGCGCAAGTCGGCCAAGGCGCCATCGAGGACCGCGACGAAGAGTGCCTTGGCCGATCGGACCGGGCGATCGTCCTGCTGCGCAAGCTGTGGGAGCGTGATCTGCGCGCGCTTCAGGAAGGGCGCGAGCCGACACGCTGGGTCTATCCCGAAAGCCTGTCGCGCCCCAAGGGCGTTTGAGCGGCCGGCGCGCGCCTGTTCACGGTGCGGGCCCGGCCTCCAACACGTGCCGGATTTTCGCGGCGAGCGCGGCGTGGGTGAAGGGCTTCGTGATCAGCTCGACGCCGGGGTCGAGGCGGCCCTGATGCACGATCGCGTTGCGCGCATAGCCGGTTGAGAACAGGACCTTGAGGCTCGGGCGGCGGACGAGCGCCCGGTCGGCAAGCTGCTTTCCATTCACCCCGCCCGGCAGGCCGACATCCGTGAAGAGAAGCCCGATCGGCTGCGCGGTATCGATCACGCTCATCGCGGACTTTGCGTCGTGCGCCTCGATCACTGTGTATCCCAGCTCCTCGACCACCGCGACGGTGAAGGCGCGGACATCGTCGTCGTCCTCGACGACCAGCACGATCTCCGCCTTGTCTCCTCCTGGCAAAGTCGCGCTGTCATCGGCGACACCACTCTCGGCGGCATCGCTGACAAGGCGCGGGAGATAGAGCCTCACCGTCGTTCCCTGCCCAAGCTCGCTATAGATCTTGGCGTGGCCGCCGGACTGTTTCAGGAAGCCATAGACCTGCGACAGGCCGAGACCCGATCCTTTCCCGACCTCCTTGGTCGTGTAGAACGGATCGAACGCCTTCTCCATGGTCTCCTTGGTCATGCCGGTGCCGGTATCGGTGACGGCGATCATCACATATTGCCCGACCTTCACCTCTTCATTGGATTTGGCGTAGTCGTCGTCGAGATACATGTTGGAGGTCTCGATCGTGAGCTTGCCGCTGTTGGGCATCGCATCCCTGGCGTTGAGCGCAAGGTTGAGCAAGGCATTCTCGAGCCGGTTCGCGTCCGCGTTGACGCGCCACAATCCGCCGGCGAGGACGGTTTCGGTGCTCACCGTCTCGCCCAGCGTCCGGTGAAGGAGATCGGACATCCCCGCGACCAGCCGGTTCACATCGACGGGCTTCGGCTCGAGCGGCTGGCGTCGCGCGAAAGCGAGAAGCTGCTGCGTCAGCGTCGCCGCGCGCGTCGCGCCGCGCATGGCCGCGTCGACCGAGGGCACGAGTTCCGGGTGTCGGTCCGAGGTGCGCCGGCGCAGCGCCTCGAGGTTGCCGATGATGACATGCATCAGATTGTTGAAATCGTGCGCCACGCCGCCGGTGAGCTGCCCGATCGCCTCCATCTTCTGCGACTGGCGCAACGCTTCTTCCGCCTTCTCGCGCTCGACGATCTGCGTCTGCAGGCTGGCATTGGCGGCGGCGAGCTCGGTCGCGCGGTTCGACAATTCCGCATTGGCCCTGGCGAGGGCCGCTTGCGCCAGGGTCAGGATGATCACGACCAGCACCGCCAGAAGAACGAACGCCGCGATGACCGCGTACCGCGCGACCCTGGCAACCACCGGATCGACGAAGGTCCTGATATAGACCGTGCCAAGGGACTGCGTGCCTTGACGCACCGGCGCGATGACGACGAGCTGGCCGTTCTCGGCGTGGGTGGCGGCGGCAGGCTCGATCCTCTGAGGCGGACCCCCGGGCGTGTCCGAATAGCCGGCAAAAAGCGCGCCGCCATTGTCGTAGACCGCGGCGACCGCGATCTCGGGATTGGCCCTCAGCGCGCCCACATATTCCTGCGCCGCGTTGCGGTCGTTGAAGGTGAGGGCGGCCGTCACGGTCGCCGCGAGGATGCGTGCCTGGGCGCTGATCTCGTCGATCTTCTGCGCCTGATAGCCTTGGTCGAACCAGATCGAGATGCCGATGCCCGCGAGGATCAGCACCGCCGCGATCACCGATGCGAGCGCCGGTGTGAGCCGTCCAAATCTCAAACCCCTTATCGGCATCGGCCCTATCCTATTTGTACATGGCCGCGTTGACGGCAAGGCTCAGCAATTTCGAGCTGATGGCAAGGCCATGCGCCGAGGCTGCCGCCGGGTCGATCTCGAACCGGACCCGGTTGTCGACGACGATGAAATTGATGATGCCGGACGGGCCGCCATATTGTTGGGCGTCGGTGATCGTCAGCACCGGAAGTCCGCGCGTCGCGGCCAAAGCGGCCGCCACGGACTGCTGCGCCGAGCCAGCCACGAACATGATGTCGCAGCCGGCCTGTGGCGTCGCCACCGCCATCCGTCGGACGAGAAAAGGATGCCCGTTGACCATCTGCCCGGCCACCGCGTCGTCGAGCACGCTGCCGAACGGGTCGTCGCCCACGACGCACAGGGGCAACGCGCTGGGCGGCGGGCCCAGCACGCCGCCCGGCCAAGCGACGTAAGGCGCGAACTTGTAGAGATAGGTCGCCTTGATCGCGGTCTCGACCGAGTTGGTGTCGGCCTCCGCCGGCATCTCGACCGGAAACAGCGCGATGGCAAGGCGCAGCGCCGCGAGGGCCGGGGCACGCCAGGCCATTAGAATCTCACGCGCGCATCGACGAGAAAGCTGCGTGGAATTTCGTCCGAGAGCGGCGGTTCGGCGAATTCTGGGTGATGCGCGTGAACGAGGTTGAAGCCCGACACCGACAAATCGAGCCAGCGCGTCGCGGCCCAGCCGATCCGCGTGTTGACCTCGCCATATTCGGGAACGCCTGGATTGGCGAGCCTTCCGACATAGCGGACGAACACGTCCCACGTGACCTTCCTGCCGAGATCCACGGACGAGCGGATCGAGGCCTGGTGATTGGGGTCGTCCGCGATCAGCGCGAGCCCGCCCAATCCGGCGCTGCCCGGCATGAAGCGGAGATGCTCGTGCTGGATATTGAAGCCGGCGCTGAGCCGCCACCAGTTAGTGACGCGATAATCGCCCCACACCTCGACGCCATAGGCGAGGCCTTCGGCCTTGTTGCCCCAACGCCAGGGCAGATTCGTGAGGCCCAGGAACGAGGTGCCGCCCGGCGTGACCTCGAGGCTGCGAAGATCGTCATAGTCGTCGTAGTAGCTCGAGATCGAGAAGGACGCGCGCGGCGTCGCCTGGACGCGGGTCCCGAGCTCAAAGGCGGTCAGCGTCTCCGGCGTGAAATCGAAGGAATGAGAGATGATGTCGGGCGTCCCGGGCGCCAGCCGCTCGACGATGTCCCGGTCGACCGGCGTGTCCGCGCGCACGGCCCGCGACACCGCGCCCCAGAGAAGCACGGTGTCGGCAGCCTTCCAGGAAACGCGCGCCGTCGGAAGCGGCTCGACTCCGGTATAGGGCTCGTCCTCGAGCTTGAGGCCGGCCGTGAACTTGACCGTGCTGGTCAGGCTGAACGTGTCCTGCGCGAAGATGTCCGTGAGATTCAACACCCGGTCCGCCGGCTGAAACAGCAAGGTCGGCGTGCTGTTGATCTCGTAAGAGATGACGCGTTCGCCCGCGCCCCAGATCACGGCGTTGCGCGCGCCCAAGTTCATGGTGTGCTGAACATCGGCATTGTAGGTATTCACGGTGAAGCCGCCGCCGCCATTATCGGTCTGGCGCTTCGCCATGTCGTAATAGGCTTCCACCTGAAGCGATGAGCCGTTTTCGAGCTGGCGCTGCCAATTGGCGACCAGGTCCTGGCCCGACACATCGTTGCCCGGCTCTTCGGACTCCTGGAAC
>DATJLY010000524.1:0-9003 GCA_035509095.1 Allostellaceae bacterium
TTCGTGCCCGACGGCCGCTTCGATCCCAAGGCCGTCGCGATCCTGAAGCAATCCTTCGTCGAGCTTGGCACGTTGCCGAGCGCGCCGCCCGACAGCGACCTGTTCACGACGAAATTCGTGCCGGTGAAGGTGCCGGGCAAAAGCGCCGAGGCCGATCCTTCGAAGTGAGAGGCGCGGGCGCTCACGCCGCGCTTGTGGTGACGATCCACACGGCGGCGGCGAGCGGCACGCGGTTTCCTTGCGCAAACGGCGCGAGCGCGCGGCGGACTGCGTCGGTCGCGCCGGCGACCGTCTCGGCCGAGGCGGTGGCGAAAAGACGCGCGGCGGGTCCGCTTCTCATGGCGGACGCGACCGCATGGTCGAGCCCCTCGCCCTGCGCCAGGTCGCGCTCGAGGTCGAGTTTCTCGAAGGCGGGCGCGGCAAAACCGGCGCCAGTGAGAATATCCCTGACGCGCGCCTCGGCGCCGAACGCGAACGGGCCCGGCTCGGTGGCGCCTCCTTGCCGCGGCGCCGGGGCGTGGGCGCGCGCGGCGCCCATCGGGACCGAGACCCAGGGATTCTCGTCGATCCCGCGCCAGCACGCGAAGGCGAGCCGGCCGCCAGGCCGGATCGCGCGCCGGATATTGGCGAAGCTTTTGACGGGGTCGGCGAAGAACATCACCCCCATGCGCGAGACCGCCGCGTCGAACGGCGCCTCGGGGAACGGATAGACGGTGGCGTCGGCCTGGACGAACGTCACGTTCCCGGCGCCCGCGAGCCGCTCCCGCGCGCGCCCCAGCATCGGCGCCGATATGTCGATGCCCAGCACCGATCCTTGCGGCGCGACGAGCCGCACCGCCTCGACCGTGACATTGCCGGTGCCGCAGCCGATATCGACGACGCGCTCGCCGGGGCGGAGCGCGGCGCGGCCCAGCAACGTCTCGGTCACGCGCGCGATGTCGGCGTCCTGGCGTTCCTGCCGCGCGATCCAGGCGTCGCCGCCCGCGCCGTTCCAATAGTCGATCATGCCCGCGTTGGCGGGATCGGCGGCGATGAGAGCCATGGCGGCGTGTCCTTTTCCCGTGGCCGCCTGATTTGACAGGCCAACAGCGCGGATGGCAAGGTCCGCCCGGCTCGAGCGCGGGGACTTCCATGTTCTACGAACCGGACAAGAACAATCACGGGCTTCGCTTCAATCCGTTCAAATCGATCTGCGTGCCGCGGCCGATCGCCTGGGTGTCGAGCCTCAGCGCCGGCGGCGTGCCGAACCTCGCGCCCTTCAGCCAGTTCACCAACGTTTCCTATGACCCGCCGCACGTCCTGTTCTGCCCACGCGCCGACACCGACACCGCGCGCAACATCGCCGAGACCGGCGAGTTCGTCGTCAACATGGCGACCTTCGCGATGCGCGAGGCGGTCAACGCCACCTCGGCCGTCGTGCCGCCCGAGATCGACGAGGCGGCCCTTTGCGGCGTGACGATGGTGCCCTCGCGCCTGGTGCGGCCGCAGCGTGTCGAGACCGCTCCGACGCAGCTCGAATGCCGGCTCCATTCCGTGATGCTCGTGCCGGCGCGGCTCGCGGGCCACGGCCAGGCGGTGATCATCGGCCGCGTCGTCGGCGTCCATATTCGCGACGACGTGCTGACGCCCGAAGGCCGGATCGACATCGCCCGCATCCGCCCGCTCGCCCGGCTCGGCTATCTCGACTACACGAGCGTCGAGAGCGTCCTCACGATGCCGCCGCCCGACGGCCCCAACGCCGAGCGCTCCCGCCGCGGCCTCGAAGGGCGCCCGGACATGGCGGTCGCCGCCGCGGCGAAATGATCGGCGGCTGCCGCCTCATGTCTCCGGAAGCGTGAAGACCGCGCATGGCGCGGCGATGCCGCGCAGCGGATGCTCGCCCAGCGGGACGAGCGGCGCCGATAACTCGGCCGCGACCGCGTCTGTCAGCAGCACAATACGGCCCAGCGGGCGGCAGAGTCCTTCCAATCGGCTGACCAGGTTGACGGCCGGGCCGATCGCCGTGAAGTCGAGCCGGTCGGCGGTGCCGACATTGCCCCACAGCACTTCGCCGAGATGGAGCGCCAAGCCGAAATTGAGCGGCGCCGAGCCCTGCCGCCGGCGCGCCTCGTTGAGATGCGCCATGCCCGCCCGCGCCGCAGCGACGGCGCTCAGCGCGGCGTTGCACGCGGCGGACGGCGGCCGCCCGCCGATCGGGAAGATCGCGAGCACGCCGTCGCCGATGAATTTCAGCACCTCGCCGCCGAACGCGTGAACCGCGCCGGCGATGCGGTCGAACCACGCATCGAGCATCGCCACCACGGCGTCGGGCGCCATCGCTTCCGACAGCTCGGTGAAGTCGCGCAAATCGCCGACGAGCAGAACCGCGCGGATGGTCTCGCCGGTCTCGCGCCGTGACCGCCCCGCCTGAACCCGCGCCGCGCCGCGGCGGCCGAGATAGGCTTCAAGCAGCGCCGCGAGCGTCATCCGCGCGCCAAGCCCCGCAAGCGGCGCGGCGGCAAACCGCGCCGCTTGGCGCAGCAACCCGGATTGCGCCTCGTCGAGCGGCCGCGCGACCGCCCATCCCAGCAGCGGCCCCACGGGAGCCGGGCCCGCGGCCTCTTCCAGCACCAGTCCGGTGCCGAGCCCCGCGAGCCAGTCGCGCCCGGCTTTGCCTTCGTCGAGGCCGACCGACCCGAAGCCCAGAGCCTCGATCACCGCATCCGTTTCCGCGCGCCACAGCCAGGTTCGCCGCGCGATGATCGGATGAGCCTCCGTCAAGGTCAGCGCCCCGCCCACGAGCGGCAGGCCATCCTCGAGGAGCTTCGCACCGAGCGCCGCGAGGAAAAAACCGGCGCCTCGCACGGCGCTGGCCTCGTCGACGAGCCATGCGAGAGTGGAAGGCAACCGCATCGGCGCGATCATAGAGCCGCGGCCCCTTGCATGAGAATGCGATTTAACCTGAAATGCCGCGGCATCGGCTCTCTGTTGCCTGAGAAAGGTCTCCCATGGCTGAGCCATTCATTGTCAGGCGTGAGGTCCAGGTCGCGGCACCGCAAGCGACCGTCTTCGCCTTCTTGACGGATCCGGAAAAGATCCTGCGCTGGATGGGCACCGAGGCGACGGTCGAGCCCCATATCGATGGGCTTTACCTCGTCAACGTCACCGGCAAGGACACCGCGCGCGGCCGGTTCACGGAGGTGGTCCCGGTCCACCGTCTTGCCTACACGTTCGGCTGGCAAGGGCGCGACGACATCCCTCCGGGGTCGAGCCTCATCGAGATCGACCTGATCGAGCAGGGAGACGGGACCCTGGTGCGCATGACCCATAGCGGCCTGCCCGATGCTGAAATCTGCCACGCGCACGAGAAAGGCTGGATGCATTATCTGGACCGGCTGTCCGAGGCCGCCGCCGGGCGCGATCCGGGACCCGATTCCCACCGCCGGACGTGATGATCGCGGGACGGCCGCGGACTCGTTGCCAGCCGCCCCTGAACACGAGACAATCGGTGCCAATGGATCAGCGAGGGGCGCGATGATCATCGATATCCATACCCATGTCTGCACGCCGGAGGATGCCGCCGCCCCTTATTGGAAAGGGCGCTGCCCCCTTACCATCGAGAACATCCTCGATGCGCAGCAGGTGGCCGGCGTCGACGCGACCGTAGTCAGCAATCCGATGCACGAATTGCGCAACATGGACCCGGCGCGGCAACTGGCGGCGGTCCAGAAGCAGAACCGCTACATGGCCTCGCTGCAGGAGAAATATTCGTCGATCTATGCCATCGCGACGACCGTGCCGTTTGGCGGCGACGCCTTCTTGCGTGAATGGGAACGGGCCGTGAAAGAGGACGGGCTCAAGGGCGCCTGGATCCTATCGAGCCTTCAGGGCCATTACCCCGATGACGACGACTACCTGCCGTTCTTCCAGTTGGCGACCGAGCTCGACGTTCCGGTCGTCATTCACCCGCCGTCCGTCGGCTTCGGCGAAGAACGGCTCAAGGATTACCGCCTCGCTTCGAGCGTCGGGCGGCCGATGGACAATGCGCTCGCGATCTCGCGGCTCCTGGTGCGCGGGATCTTCGAGAAATTCCCGACCCTGAAACTCGTCGGGAGCCATCTGGGCGGCGGCATCTGCGAGATGATCGGGCGCATGGATTATGCCTACAACCTCCAGGAAGAGGCCTATTTCCTCGGCTCCTACGAGCCGATGCTGATCAAGCATCCGCCGAGCCACTACCTCAAGATGATGTATCTCGAATCCACCTGCTACCACCCGCCGGCGGCGCGCTGCGCCTGCGAGACGGTGGGGGCCGACCATTTCCTGTTCGGGACCGACGCGCCTCCCTTGAAGCCGTTGAAAAAGCAGGGCGTGGACGTGATCCGGCAAATCGGCCTTTCGCCCGCCGATGAGAACAAGGTCTTCTCCGAGAACACCAAGCGGCTACTGAAAATCTGATCCGGCGCGTTGCGATTTTGTAGTGTTGCCTGAGGTAATTACACCGTCACATCCGTGCCATTTCTTTTTTCTTTGCTTGACACGGGTATGAATCGTCGTCCCGCGCCGTTATAACTTAAGCCGGTGCGGGGAGAAAACCGATGCGTGACGGGAAATTCGGCCCGTGGGAGGCCTTTTGGGGCTTCGCCGTGCTTGCCGTGATCCTGGGAGGCGAGATCGCCCTCATCCTTGGGACGGGGCGCATCAATGTCGTGCCCCTTCCCGACGCCGCCCGGGTGGTGCAGCTCATTTTCTTCGGCCACTGACGGATTTCGGCCGGCAAGACACCGCGTTCGCGGCGCGATAGAATTGCCCCCCGAAGGGGCGCTCCATGATCAGGCCGTGGATTTTCGAATTGTTCGGCGCGCCGGCAGGGCGCAACGAGGATGTCTCGCCGCGCGCCGCCGCGGACTATTTCGGCTGGCACCTCGATCTTTGGCGCCGCGCCGAAGAATTCGGCTTCGAAGGCATCTTCTTCAGCGAGCATCATTTCGGGCTGACCTATAGCCCCTCGCCCCATCTGCTGATCGCGACCGTCGCGCCCCAGACGCGCGCGTTGCGGCTCGGTGTGATGGGGGTGACGCTCCCCTATTACGAGCCGTGGCGGGTGGTCGAGGAGATCGGCATGCTCGACCATCTGACCGGCGGGCGGCTCGAGATCGGCACCGCGAGCGGCATTCCGCAAGAAATGGCGCGCGTCGGGCTCACTGTCGAAGAAGCCAACGCCCGCAACGCCGAGGCGATCGAGATCCTGGACGCGGCCTTATTGAACCCGGTGGTCTCGCATCACGGCAAATATTGGAACTTCGACGATCTGCGCATCCGCCCGCGGCCTTTGCAGCAGCCGGCGCCGCCGCGCTGGGTGACGGTCGTCAGCACCGAATCGGCGCGCAAGGCGGCCCGGCGCGGCGCCAAGATCTGCACCGGGTTCCATCCGATCGACCGCATCGAGATGATCTTCGATGCCTATCGCGAGGAGGCGCGCAAAGCGGGCCACCCCCATGGCCCCGAGCAGCTCGCGATCCGCCGCAACGTCGTGATCGCGCGCCGCGCCGAGGACGCGATCACGACCGCGCGCGAGACGCTGAGGGCTTATCGCGAGGCGCTTCATCACGATCCACGCTTCACGGAATCGCCGCTCCCCGACGCGCCGGGGCCGACCCACAATTTCTCGGTCGGCGACGACGAGTTCATTGCGGGATCGGGGCGGGAGGTGGCGGAAGGGATCATGTCGCAATGCCGGTGCACCGGCGCCGGCCATTTCCTTTGCACCATGGCGCGCCAGTCGACGCCGGACCTGCGCATGGCCGCCTTCGAGCTTTATGCGCGCGACGTCATCCCGGCGCTGCGCCAGGCGTAGCTGAGCCGCGAACGGTCCGGCATCTCCGCCGGGACGTCTTCGGCGACAAAGCCGGTCGTCACCAGCTCCAGGTGATTGCCGAACGGATCATCGAAATAGATCGACGCCTGTCCCGGCGGTCCGACGCGGGTCGGACCCACCACGATGACGCCGCGGTCGCTCAAGCGATTCTTCCACGCCAGCAAATGTCCCGGCGCGACCGCAATCGCGATGTGCGGATGCATCGCGGCCCGCGGCATCCCGTCGGGATAATCGAACAGGTCGAGACGCGGTCCGCCGCCGACCATCACCGAAAGATGGACGGCGTGGTTGCGCTCGATCTCCGCCTCGGACCAGCCCATGCGCATCAGCATCGGCCGGTCGATCCGCAGCGCCACGCGGGCGCCCAGAAGCCCGACATAGAATTCCTCGGCCACGCGAAGGTCCGTGGTCGGGATGGTGATGTGGTCGAGATGTCCGAGCTTGCCGCGCCATGGGAATTGCAGCCGGTAGAGGAGCCGCACCGCCGCGAAATAGGCATGGCCCCCCGCCGCGATGAGTTTGCGCACCGCCTTGTCGCGGATGGACAGCGACCTCGGTCGGGCCTCGCGGGCGACCGGCCGCTGCGGTGCGGATGAAGGAATGGCCATGGCGGCGGCTCCTTTTTGTCCATGACATAAAACCAATCAAATGATTGGTTTCAATCTAACCATCGCGAGTGGCGCTTGCAAGCCCGGCCGGCCCCTGGTCTCATCGCCGCCATGGCGCGCAACACCAGGATTGTCGACCGCCGCCGGCGCGATCTGCTCGATGCGACATTCTCGCTGATCGCCGAGCGGGGATTCGAAGGAGCGCGGACGCGCGAGATCGCGGCGCGGGCGCGCGTCAACGTGGCGACGCTTCACTACCATTTCGGAAGCAAGGAGGCGCTGCTGGTCGCGCTCGCGGGTTATCTGCGCGATCAGTTCCTGGCGCAGCAATGGCGCGAAGCCGCGCTGCGCGAAAAAGGCGGCGCGACCCTCGGCTCGCATTTCGCCGGCGCCTGGCGAAGCGTGCGCGCCAACCCGAGGCTCATGACCGTGATGATGGAGCTGACCCTGCGCGCGAAGCGCGATGCCGTCGCGCGCCGCGCGCTGCGCACCATCCTCGGGCACTGGAACACGCTGGTCGAGGATTTGCTGGGCCGCGGCATTGCGGCGGGCGAACTGAGACGCGATCTCGATCCGCGCGCGGGCGCCTTCGTCGCCACCGCCTTCATCATGGGAGCGGCAATTCAGCTCGCGGTCGACCCGAAGGCTTATTCCTTTGCCGATGTCGCGCGCGAGCTCGAGCGGTGGGTGGCGACGCCTCTCAGCCCCTCAGGAACTCGCTCACGCGCGCGGCAAAAGCCGCGGGCCGCTCCATCTCGGGAAGGTGGCCGCACTCGTCGATGATCTCGAGCCGCGAGCGCTTCAAGGCGCGGCGATAAAGCTCGCCGCAGGCAAGGGGCGCGATCGCATCCTGGCGCCCCCACAGGATCAGGGTCTCGACCGTCACGCCGGCCAAAAGATGCGGCAGGGTGAGGCTGTGCATATAGGGCTTCCACGCGACGCGGCAGGTCATCTCGCGATGCTGCTCGATCAGGTCCAGATCCTCGGGCGTCGGCGGCTTGCCCCAGAAGCGCTGATATTCCGGCGCTTGCTCGGGCTTCAAAAAAGCGCGCTTCAGGCCGGTCGGTCCCGATTCGAGGAAATAGTCGAAGATCTCGCCGGTGTCGGGCTTCAGCCCCATCGCGTCCGCCAGCACCAGCTTCGACATGAAGCGCGGCGCGATGGTCGCGATCTCGGCGGCGACCCAGCCGCCCAGGGAGCAGCCGACGAGATTGACCGGCGTGTTGATGCCGAGATCGCGCGTGAGCCACGTGACCCAGGTCGCGAGATCGCGCGTCCCCATGATCCAATCGGGCCGCTCGGACCGTCCATAGCCCGGCAGCGACGGCACGATCACGTCGAACGACTGCGCCAGCCGGTCGAACGCATCGAGCCAACCGGGGCAGCCGAGCTCGCCATGGAGGAAAAGGAGCGGCGCGCCCGCGCCGCCGCGCCTCAGCTCGACCGCGATGCCGGCCGCATTGATGATCGCCTCGGTCACTGCGGCCATGGCGTCACCTCCTTGCCGGTGACGAGCGCCGATTTGTGCTCGCGCAGCGCCGGCACGATCTCCTTGCCCAGAAGCTCGATGCCGCGCATGCAGGCCTCATGCGGCTTCTTGCCTTCGCGCGCCCAGAAGGTGATGTAGCCGGGATCGGTCCGGTCGATGATGTGCTTGAATTTCTGAATGAGTGTCTTGGGACTGCCGGTGACGATGAGGCCGGCGCGGTTGGCGGCCTCGTAGCTTCCTTCCGAGGCGCGCCGCTCGGTCGCCATGGCGCCGGTCTTCGCCTGCTTCGACATGTAGCCCGGCGGCGCCATCCATTCCGGGTGCGGGCCGCCGGTCGTGACGCCGGCCGATCCGGTTCCCTGCAAGCCGCCGGTCCAGGTGGAGGCGCCGCGCCCGATACCGGCGATGCCGAAATGGTGCCGGCCCATCTCGAATGCGGCCTCGTCGGTGTCGAGCGCGCAGGTGTGGATGAGATAGCCCAAATGCTCGGGGCCCGGCGTCCAGCCGTCGGCGGCCGCGACCTCGTGATAGATCTGGCGGCATTGCGCGGTCGCATCAAGGGCGCTGCCCAGCACGAGATAGGTGACGCGCTGCTTCGCCGCCCAGCGCACCGTCTCGGGGCTCAAGATGCCCGCGGCCCAGATCGGCGGGTGCGGCTTCTGCAACGGCAATTGCCACGGATTCACGACCCGCAAGTGATAGTGCTTGCCTTCCCAGCGGAACGGGCCGGGCACGGTCCACGTCTTCTTGATCAGCTGAAACGCTTCCTCGAAGCGCTCGCGGTTATAGGCGGGGTTGGCGTTGGTCGAGAGCTGCTCGACCCCGGTGCCGCGCACGAAGCCCGAGATGATGCGCCCGCCCGAAATGAGATCGAGCATCGCGATCTCCTCGGCGACGCGCACCGGGTTGTCATGGATCGGCAGCGGATTGCCGATCAACGCAATCGTGCCCTTGATCCGCTGACTGAGCACCGCCGCCGACAAATTGACGCTCTCCTGCATCGACAGGACGTTGTTGTGATGCTCGTTGCAGACTGACCCGTCGAAGCC
>DATJLY010000525.1:0-2182 GCA_035509095.1 Allostellaceae bacterium
CGACGCCGGCGAACCATCTGACTTTTCTGACGACGGAATTCGGGAAGTCGTTCACGTCGAACGGCTTCGGCAACCGCTTCCGCAAATGGTGCGACGAAGCGGGACTGTCGCATTGCTCCGCACACGGTCTGCGCAAAGCGGGCGCTGCGATCGCTGCCGAGAACGGCGCAACCGAGACGCAACTGATGGCGATCTTCGGCTGGAAGACGATGAAGGAAGCGGAGCGCTACACGCGCGCCGCGCGTCAAAAAGTGCTCGCCGGAAGCGCGATGCGGCTGCTCGTGCCGGAACGGAAATAGATCAAAAGTGTCCCACTTTTTTGCGCGAAAGCGCCCGGTGGGACACTTTTTGCATCTAAGCCTTTGAAAAATTTGAGATGAGATCAGGTAGTGGTGCCCAGGGGCGGAATTGAACCACCGACACCGTGATTTTCAGTCACGTGCTCTACCAACTGAGCTACCTGGGCGCCGAGGCGGCGATATAGCGGCGGGTCGCGCGCCTGTCCAGTTGCGGGCTCAACGCTCGCCGTCGGCGGGCGCGTCGCCGTCCGGCGGCTCATCGCCCGGGATCGCGTAACGGTCGCCGAGCCAACGGCCGAGATCGATCGTCTTGCAGCGGGCGGAGCAGAACGGCCTGAAGCGCGGTTCGGCCGGCTTGCCGCAAATGGGGCAAGGCCGGGGTTTGGGCGGGGGCATGGAATCGTCCATGGCGGGATATATGGCTCTTGCTCAGAAGATGTCGAAGGCCGCGCGCGGCCGCCCCTTTTCCCGCTCGAGCGCAATGGGCCGGCCAAGCCGCGCCTCGATCTGCCGCCGTGCGGCGCACGCGGCGCCGTCCTCGAGGCTCGCCGCGACCTCGGGAGCCACTTTGAGCCGCAAGGCGCGGGCCGGCATGGCGGCGGCCTCGCGCGCGAGCGCGCGCAACGCCTCGAGCGCGACGGTGAGCGTGGTCTTGACCCGCCCGCCGTCCGGATCGCGCTCGAACAACAGCTCCTCGAGCGATGGCGCGCGGCGCGGGCGCACCAGCTCGACATGGCCGAGGCGCGTCCATCCCAAAAGATCGGGCTCGGCCGGATCGCCTGCGAGAGCCTGCTGCAGCGCCGCGCTCACGCGCGCGCGTCCGGCCTTCATCGCGATGAAATCGATGATGATCGGCCCGGCAAGGTTGCGCAGCCGTATCTGTCGCGCGATCTCGCGTGCAGCCGCGAGATTTGCCTGCAGCGCCGGCGCGCCGCCGCTATCGACGTCGATCGTCACGGCCGCGGCGGTCGTCTCGATCGTGATGGCGCCGCCACCGTCGATCCCGACACGCGGCGCGAGCGCGGCCTCGATCGCCGCGTCAATGCCCTCATGCTCGAAGAGAGGCTGAGGATCGGCGTGAAGGGCGAGCCGGGACGCAAGGTCCGGCCGATGCGCCGTCAGCCATCGGCGTGCCTCGGCAAAGGCGGCGCGGTCGTCGACCACGATCCGGTCGGGGCTGGGATCGCCCTCGGTACGCAGCGACGAGACGATCAGCGGCTCTTCGGGCTCGAGCCGGCACGGCGCGTCATCGCGGGAACGCGCCGCCTCGATCGCGCGCCAGCGGGTGCGCAGCGCCTCGGCTTCCCGCGCCAGCGCGTTCGGCGCCGCGCCACGTGCTTCGGCACGGATGCGGAACCCCTCGCCCGGCGCGGCGAAGGCGGCAACCTCGGCGCCGAGGCGTTGACGCTCCCCAAAGTCGAGGCCCCGACCGACAGGCTCGATCGTGCCTCCGGGCACCAGGTCGATGTGGGGGCCGGCAAGGCGCAGACGCGCCGACACGCCGACAGCCTTCTCGGCACGGGCGTCGCGGATCACCTGCACGACCAGGGATTGGCCTTCGGCAAGAGGCTCGCCGCGCCGCATATGCTCGCCGCCAAGGAAGGCCGGCCGATCGAGCCCGATATGGACGAGCGCCGCCGGCACCTCGGGCTGAAGCTTCACGACGCGGCCCAGCATCACGTCGCCGATCCTCGGCGTGCCGCTGCGCCGCACCGCGAGATCGACGAGCGTCTCGCCCTCGACCCGTGCCGACCACGCCTCGCCTGGCGAAACCTGGACCAGCAGGCTCGTCGTCACGGATCGAGCCGCTGCGCAGGCGGATAGCCGGTTCCCGCCAGAAGCTGCGCGGTCTCATAGAGCGGCAGTCCCACGACGTTCGAATA
>DATJLY010000526.1:0-4156 GCA_035509095.1 Allostellaceae bacterium
AAAGCGGCGGTCGACGCGGCCATGGCGCGCGCCGACCATGTCGTGCGCCACAAGATCGTGGTGAACCGGGTCACCGCCAATTCCATGGAGCCGCGCGGCTGCGTCGGCTGGTATGACGAAGCCGACGACCGCTACACCATCCGCTGCACCATCCAATCGGCGCATGGCACGAAGGCGGCGCTCGCCGACCGCATCTTCAGGATGCCCCACACCAAGTTCCGCGTCATCTGCGACAATATGGGGGGCGGCTTCGGCATGAAAGGCGGCTGCTATCCGGAATATGGCCTCTCGCTTTGGGCCTCGGAAGTGGTCGGCCGACCGGTGCGCTGGATCTCCGAGCGCAGCGAGGGGCTGCTCTCCGACGAGCAGAGCCGCGGCAGCATCGTCCATACCGAGCTGGCGCTCGATAAGAACGGCAAGTTCCTGGCGCTCCGCGCGCGTTGGGAGGCGGCGATTGGTGCCTATTTCACCTCCGACCGCTGCACCATCCCGCTGACGGTGGCGCTCGGATGCCTCGTCAACACCTATACGATCCCCGTGCTCCACGCCCAGGTCTATGCCGTCTTCACCAACACGATGACGATCGCACCTTACCGCGGCGGCGGGCGGCCCGAGCCGATCTATGTCACCGAGACCATCATTGACAAGGCTGCGCGCGAGCTTGGCATCGAGCCGCAAGAGCTGCGCCGCCGCAATACCATCGCCGCAAGCGCCATGCCCTATCTGACGCCAATGCGGCAAAGCTATGACAGCGGCGACTTCCTCAAGAATCTCGAGGATTGCCTCGCCCGTTCAGGCTATGGCGATCTCGCGGCGCGGCGCGAGGCGGCGAAGAAGCGCGGGAAAATGCTGGGCGTCGGCGTCGCTACGGCGTGCGCCGCGACCGGAGGGCGCGACTTCGAGCATGTCGAACTCCGCTTCGATCCCCAAGGCGGCGTGACCCTCATCGCCGGCAGCATGGATCATGGTCAGGGCCACGGCACGACATTCAAGCAGATCCTGTCGGAAAAGCTTGGCCTCGACGCCGATCGCATCCGCTACCGCTATGGTGACACCGATCTGGTGAGCGAAGGCATCGGCACGTTCGGCTCGCGCTCGGCCATCCTCGCGGGTTCCGCCGTCACCATCGCGGCCGGCAAGATCGTCGAGAAGGGGCGCAAGATCGCCGCCCACATGATGGAAGCATCTCCGAGCGACGTCGTGTTCGAAAGCGGCGCTTTCACCATTGCCGGGACCGATCGGAAGGTTGGCCTCGCCGAAGTGGCGCGGCGCGCGTTCGATTCGAACGACCTGCCGCGCGACGTCGAAGCGGGCTTGTCCGAGCGCTCGGATTATGGGCCGCCCAACAGCGCGACCTTCCCGTCCGGCGCGCATATCTGCGAGGTCGAGATCGATCTCGAGACCGGCAAGGCGGAGCTCACCCGCTATACCGCGGTCGACGATGTCGGCGTAATGCTGAACCCGCTTTTATGCGAGGGGCAAATCCAGGGCGGTATCGCGCAAGGGATCGGCCAGGCGCTGATGGAGGACGTGGTCTATGATGCCGCGTCGGGTCAACTCCTCAGCGGCTCGTTCATGGATTACACCATGCCGCGCGCGGCCGATTTCTGTGATTTCGAGCTCGGCAACAATGTCTCGCCGACCACGCGCAACCCGCTTGGTGTCAAAGGCGTGGGCGAGGCCGGCACCATCGGCGCATTGCCGGCGGTGATGAATGCCGTCAACGACGCGCTTGCCAAGATTGGGGCGCCTGCCATCGAGATGCCGGCGACGCCGGAAAAGGTGTGGCGCGCGATCCGCGGCGCCGCGGTCTGATCGCCGCCCGCTCTATCGCGGGGTGCTCAGTGGAGGCTGGGGCTCTTCAAGAAGCTGCCGCGATCGGCCGATTTCACGTCGACATCGACGGTGCGGCCGTCGCGATAGACGAGGAACGGCACCGACGCCCCCGCCGCGCCGCACCGCCAAATGCCCCGATAGAGCGACGCCAGATCCTTGATCTCGCCCCCCTGCACCGCGAGCACGATATCGCCCATCTTCAGTCCGGCGCGGCGGGCGGGCCCGCCGCTCGCGAGCCCTGCCACCACCACCTTGTCCTCGACCTCGGTCGCGTAGAGCCCGAGCCATGGCCGGGGCGGATGCGACGGCCGGCCCAGGGTCATGAGGTCGTTGAGGATCGGCGGCAACAGATCGATCGGCACGATCATGTTGAGATGCTCGGGCGGCCCGTGCTCGCGCGCCTGCTGCAGGTGGAGCGAGCCGATCCCCACGAGCGAGCCATCGCTGGCGATGAGCGCGGCGCCGCCCCAGTTCGGATGGGCGGGGCTGGTGAAGATCGCCTCGTCCAGCAGATATTCCCAATATCCTGCAAATTCTTGCTTGGCCGCAATCCGCGCTGACACTGCGTGCTCGCGCCCGCCCCCGCCGGCCACGATCACGCGCTCGCCGGCATGCAGCCTGGCCGAGCGGCCCAGCGGCATCGGCGGCAAGCCGAGCCGGCCCAGCGCCTGGACCAGCCCGAATCCGGTCTCCTGGTCGTAGGCCAGCACGTGGCCCGGAACCGCGCGTCCGTCATTGGTGTTGAGCCAAATCCCATCGGCCTCGGTGATGAGATAGCCGATCGTGAGCACCAGGCCGTCGCTGCGGAACACCACGCCGTTGCCGCCGCGCTCGGTACCGAGCGTGTTGGCGGTGAAGGCGTCGGCGGGAACGGTGGCTCGCAAGGTCAAGACCGAGGACAAAGCCTGCTCGATATCGAACGCCCAATCCTGTTGTTTGGGCTGGGCGTGTTCAGGGATTTCCCACTCGCTCGACGTCGACATGAGGCACTCCTTGGCCGAACCGTTTGGATCGGCACTCCCGTCGATCCGACATCCTAGCAACGCCTCGCAAGGCCTGCATCGGATTCTTGGCCGCGAGGCAAGCCTGGTGATTTGCCATATATGTCTGGGGCTTACGATCCTAAGCCCCCGGTCTATTCCTCGGTGCTCACCGGTCCGCGGTTGCGCTTGCGGCGCTGCAGGGCGGCCTTCTCTTGCCGACGCTTTGCCTTGGACGCCGCCGTCGGCCGGGTTGGGCGGCGCGGTCGTTGCGGCTCGGCAGCGCGCCGGATCAGCAGGACAAGCCGGTCCAAGGCGTCTTCGCGGTTTCGCTCCCGGGCGCGGAACCGCTGCGCCGTGATCGTTAATACGCCGTCCTGGCTGACCCGGCGGCCGCCAAGCCGCTTGAGTCGCGCGCGCACGGCCTCGTCGAGTGCCAGCGAGCGGTCGATCTGGAATCGCAACTGCACCGCGGTTGACACTTTGTTGACGTTCTGGCCGCCGGGGCCGCTCGCGCGGATGAAATGCTCCTCGATCTCGCGCTCGTCGATGGCGATCGTGGCTGTGACGTGGATCATGCCGCCTGATGACAGCCCAACTTGCCGGCGGCTGCAAATGAAGTTTCGCGGCGATCTCTTCCAAGGTATTAGAAAGTGCGCGGGAGAGAGGCGATGAAGGACATCCCCCAAGGGCATCGGAATACGATGGAGTTCGTGCCGGAAGAGCGCCACACCGCGTCGGTCGTCGGCAACGCCGAGGTGGTTAGCACGCCTGCGCTGATCGGCTTCCTCGAACAGACGAGCCACCGGGCCATCTTTCCCTTCGTCGAAGAGGGCGAGGTATCGGTGGGGACCCGGGTCGAGGTCGACCACCTCGCCGCCGCCTTCCTGGGCAGGCCGATCGTCGCGGAGGCGACGATCGCGGGACGAGAAGGCCGGCGGATCACGTTCGAGGTCGAGGCGCGCCAGGGCGACAAGGTCGTGATGAAGGGACGCCATGTCCGTGCCGTCGTGAGCCGCGACCGCCTGCTTGGTCGGAAGGCCGGCGGGTAGGTCGGGGTTCGCCCGTGCCCGATCAGGATTAATGATTTGTCCGCCATATCGGATCAGACTGCCGGCGAAGGACCTCATGCAATGCCGCTTGATCCGCTGACGCCCACGGTCGAATTGACGGTCGTGGTGCCGAGTTTCAATGAACGCGAGAACGTCGCGCCGATGATCGCGCGGCTCGACGAGGCGCTGCGTGGCCTCGCCTGGGAAGTGATCTATGTCGACGACGATTCCCCGGATGGCACCGCCGCCGCGGTGAAGGCGCTGGCTCAGCGCGACTCGCGGATACGT
>DATJLY010000527.1:0-11387 GCA_035509095.1 Allostellaceae bacterium
GCCCGTCGTGACCGGCTATGCTCTCCTCTTGCTGCTCGGTCGGAACGGTCCACTCGGCTCCTGGCTCTATGACGTGTTCGGGATAACGCTGGCGTTCCGCTGGACCGGCGCCGCGGTGGCCGCCGCGGTGATGAGCTTTCCCCTGATGGTGCGGAGCATGCGCCTCTCGCTCGAGGCGATCGACCGCCGGCTCGCGCGCGCGGCGCGCACGCTGGGCGCGGGGCCGGTGCGGGTGTTCCTCACCATCACCTTGCCGCTCTCGATGCCGGGCATTGTCGCAGGAGCCATCCTCGCATTCGGACGCAGTCTTGGCGAATTCGGCGCGACGATCGCATTCGTTTCCAACATCCCCGGCGAGACGCGGACCTTGTCGCTCGCGATCTTCACCTATCTCCAGGTGCCCGGCGGCGACGCGCCGGCGCTCCGGCTGGCGCTGCTCTCGGTCGCGCTGTCGTTCCTGGCGCTGGTCGGGTCGGATGTCCTGTCGCGGCGCGCGATACGCGCCATTCACGGGCTTTAGCGGCGCGCGGCACGCCCCGGCTTCACCGCCGCGTGAAGCTCGTTCAGATGCTCGGAGATCGCGGCGTGCGTCGCGTTCTCCATGTCGCGATAGCGCCGGATCAGGCTGTGGCCAAAGGTGGTTAGCTGCGCCCCGCCGCCTGCCCTGCCGCCAAGCTTGGTGACGACGACCGGCTCGCGGAACAGATGGTTCAGCTCCTCGACGAGCAGCCAGGCTCGACGATAGGACATGTCCATGGCGCGGCCCGCCGCCGAAATCGACCCGGTCTCGCGGATATGCTCGAGCAGCCGGATCTTCCCGGGACCGACGGCGTCCTGTTCGGATAGGTCGATGCGGATCGTCACGCTCACCATCGCGGGCACAACTCTATCACAGGCCGTGGTTCGCGCGGAGGGGCGAACTTGAGCGCTCTTGCCTGCGGCCCTATGGTCGCCCGCGGGACATAGCGGAGTATCGGTAATGGAAGAGCGCGTCGAATTCCGGTCGGGCAATTTGAAGCTCGCCGGCATCCTGCATCTGCCAAACGGGATGAAGCCGGGCGAGCGCCGATCGGCGTTCCTGATCCTGCACGGATTCGGCAGCAACAAGATGAGCGGCGGTTGCGTCGCACCGTGCCGGATGCTTGCCGAGTGGGGCTATGCGGCGATGCGGTTCGATTTCCGCGGCTGTGGCGAGAGCGAAGGCCCACCAAGCCGGATCATCTGCCTCGAGCAGGTGGAGGATACGAGCGCCGCTCTCTCGTATCTCGCCTCGCGCCCGGACATCGACCCGACCCGCATCGGCGCGTGCGGATCGAGCTTCGGCGCCGCGGTAGCGGTTTACACCGGCGGCGTCGACGAACGCGTCGGCGCGGTGATCTCGAGCGGCGGCTGGGGCGACGGCGCGACCAAGTTCCGGCGCCAGCACGCCTCGGACGCGGCCTGGTCGCGGTTCACCCGCATGATGGAGGAAGGCAAGCGCGCCAAAGCCGAAGGCCGCACCCTGATGGTGCCGCGTTATGACATCGTCCCGATCCCGGAGCATCTCAGGGGCAATCTCGCCCATGGCTCGATCATGGAGTTCCCGTTCGACACGGTCGAGAGCATGTACGAGTTCCGCGCCAACGAGGTGGTCGGCAAGATCGGGCCGCGACCGCTTCTGCTGCTGCACAGCGCCAACGATTCGGTGACGCCGACCGAGCAGTCGGTGCGCCTTTTCGAGCACGCGCGCCAGCCGGCGGACCTGCATCTCTTCGCCGAGACCGATCATTTCATGTTCGGCGAGGACAATCCGCGCGTGGTCTCGGTCATCCGCGCCTGGCTCGACAAGTATTTCCCATCGCGCCGCTGACGATGGCGTTATCCCCAACGGTCGCGGCGGTCGAGCTGGCCGCGTTCGCCGCTTCGATCTTCCGCGCCGTCGGGATGGCGGACGCCGATGCGCGGCATGTTGCCCATGTGCTGGTGTGGTCGAACCTCCGCGGCAATGACGGCCACGGTGTGCAGCGCATTCCCCGCTACATGGAACTCGTGGACGAAGGCACGCTCAACCCGCGCCCGACCATGACGCAGCGGCTCGAGACCGCCGCGGCGGTGCTGATCGATGCCGACCGCGCCCCGGGCCCGTTGTCCATGACATTCGCCGCCGACGAGGCCGTACGGAAGGCCGGAGAGGCCGGCATCGGCCTCGCCTTGGTGCGGCGGACGACCCACACCGCGGCGATCGGCTTCTACACGCGCCGCGTGGCCGAAGCCGGCATGGCCGCCATCGCCGCGACCGCGTCGATCCTCAACATGCCCTATCACGGCGCCCGGGTGCCGTCGGTTTCGACGAGCCCCTTGTCGATGGCGGTGCCGGGCGGCGGCCGTGCGCCCATTGTGCTGGACATGGCGACGAGCGTCGTCTCTTTGGGTCGGCTTGCCCAATTGCGCCGCACCGGCAAAAACCTCATGCCGGGCTGGGCGCTCGACGCCGCCGGCAACGAGACGACCGACGCTGCCAAGGCCGAGCTGCCGCTGCCGCTGGGCGGACCCAAGGGCGCCGGCCTTGCGCTGATGGCGGAATGCATGGCCAGCATTCTCACCGGCAACCCGATCCTGGCGCCCGCGCTGACCGAAGGCGGGGAAGCCGCACTTCACCGCCAGAACAGCTTCATCATCGCCATCGACATCGCGCGGTTCGGCGATATCGCCACCTTTCGCGACAGTGTCGGGCGGCTCGTCGACGTGTTGAAAAGCCTGCCGCGGCAGATGGGCTTCGACGAGATCCTGATGCCGGGCGAGCGTGGCGACCGGATCGCCGCCGCACGCGCCCATGACGGCATCCCGATCCCGCCAGCGACCTGGACCGAGCTGAGCCGCGTCGCCGACCGGTTCCATCTCGCCATGCCAGCAACACTTTGATACGCTTTGGCAAGGAGGACGCCATGGCCATCACCGAAACCGAAGCGCCGACGCGCGGCTTCAGCGGCTATCGACAGGAAGCGGCGGGCAAGCCCGACCTCTATCTGACCCAGGTCGGGCGCGGCACGCCCGGCGGCGAATATCTGCGCCGCTACTGGCACGCGATCGCGTTCGAGCACGAGATCAATGATCTGCCGATCCGTGCCAAGGTGCTGGGCGAAGAGCTGATCCTGTTCCGCGACAAGAGCGGGCGCTATGGCGTGATGCATCTTCACTGCTGCCACCGCGGCACGTCGCTCGAATTCGGGCAGGTCGAGGAGCGCGGCATCCGCTGCTGCTATCACGGTCGGCTCTACGACGTCGATGGCACGACGCTCGAGGCGCCGGGCGAGCCGCCGGAGGCGCTCGGCAAATTCGTTCAGGGCGCCTATCCGACCCATGTCCATTCCGGGCTGGTGTTCGTCTATATGGGCCCGCCCGAGCTGAAGCCGCCCTTCCCGCTTTACGACCGCTTCGACCTCAAAGATGTGCGGACCGCACCCGTCAATGCCCGCCTGCCCTTCTCTTGCAATTGGGTGCAGGTCAAAGAGAACTCGATGGACCCGATCCATACGGCGACGCTGCATGTCCTGCCGGGTCAGCCCAATCCGTTCGGCGAGACATTCGGCGTCGTGCCCGAGCTCGAATTCGTCGAGACGCCGGTCGGCATGATCTATCTCGCGGTGCGCCGCGTCGGCGACAATATCTGGACCCGCAGCACCGACCTCATCATCCCGACCATCCATTCCATCACGTCGGTGTTCGAGACGGGCCGTCAGCGCAAAGAGGCGGCGCCGCCCTGGATGACCTTGTGGACCACGCCGGTCGACGACGGCAGCTGCATCAATTTCGGCATGATGCATCTCGTGGGTGACGAGACCGCGGAGAAGCGGAACGCCGGCAACTTCAACAATTTCGGTCAGACCCCCAACCGACCCTATGAGGAACGCCAGCGCGTGCCCGGCGATTGGGACGCGATGTCGAGCCAATGGTCCATCAATCAGCGCAATCGCGAGAATCTCGGCCTCGGCGACCGCGGCGTGGTGATGTTCCGGCGCCTGTTGCGGCGCGCGATCGAGGCGGTTGAACGGGGCGAGGACCCGCCGTTCAACCATCCACGCAACAACGACGTGCTGCCGACATACGGCACCGACCAGGTGCTGCCATTGAGCGTGCTCGAGGGCGATCCGGACGATCCGCGCGCCTTGCGCCGCCATGCGCAAAAAGTGGCGCGCCAATATCTCGAGCGGCCGCCGCTCGAGGCGCTGCGCTGACGCGTCCCGAGGCTAACTGCCGAGGATGCGCCGCGCGCGCCAGCGCAAGGCCGTGCGCAGCCGCTCGCCCGCCAGCAAGCACGCGACGATGATCCGGTCGGCGGAGAGCCCGCCTCCCGTCGCCGGCGGGTAACCCAGCTCCTTCGCCATCGGCGCCGTCAATCGGTCGATGATGTGGATCTGCCGCGGGGTCAATTCCCGCCGCCACGCGTCGGTCTCGCCGTTGCGGAAGAAGCCCTGCGGCTCGCTCGCAAGCGGCCACGGCGCGCCATCGACCTTGCCGCTGCGGACATTATCGATCCGGTACGTTGTGAGGTACGCGCCGCATTCCTCATCGCTTGCCTCGATCCCCATCCAGCGGAACACGCGTCGCAGCGTCGCCGCTCCATTCCCGGCGAGGTCCTCATACCGGACTTCGAGGAAATTGGGGGTGACGCTGCGAATGAAGCGCGCCTGCGTCACGCACGATCGCCACAGTTCGCAATGATCGGAGAGCCGGGACGATATCCAGCTCGATCCCCAGGGCCTTGCGGCCTCGAGCGATGCGGCCAAACCGCGCGGATCACGGACGATGTGCAGGAAAAAGGCGTCGGGAAATACGGTGAGGATTTCCTGCGCGCGATAGATGTGCCACGGCGTCTTTTCCAAAATGACGGAAGCCTTGGGCTTGGTCTCGAGGATGCGCGCGAAAACGCGCGATGCGAGATCGCGGATCAGGCCGAAATACTCCGCCTCGCTCATGAACGCATTGAGCCCGGATTTGCGCGGCGCGTCCTGGTAGGCCGCCCAGCCCGAGAACAGGGTCGGCGTGTAGGCCGAAAAGAGCGCCGTCTCGTTGACGGTGGCGACGAGCGGCGATGCCGACAGCAGAAGCTGCAGCCACGTGGTGCCGCTTCGCGGCGCACCGACCAGAAAGACCAGCCGCTTGCCGGTGATCGATTGCTGCGACGTCAATTCTTGCATGGGACAAGGAGTCTAGCGGGATTGCGGACCTGCCGTCCAAGCCCCCCGGATCGTCCCATTGGTTGGCGGCAGACTATAGTTTTCGGGACGTCCAATGCCGTATCCGCTCGAGCAGCTTGATCACGTCGAACGGCTTGACGATGAAGTCGTTGCCACCAACCTGCATTCCGTTGCGCACGTCTTCGGCCGTGCGCCGGGCGGTCAGGAACGCCACCGGGACATGTCTCATCTCGGGGCTCAGGCGAATGCGCCGGCACACCTCGAACCCGTTCATGTCCGGCATCTCGATATCCACGAGCACGAGGCGGGGCTCGATGCGGGCGAGAAGAGAGAGACATTCAAGGCCGCTCGACGCGCCAATGAAGTTGAAGCCGCCGGCCCGGACGGCCGCCTCGAGGAGGGCGAGATTTTCCGGCGCGTCATCGACGCCGACAACGATCTTGGAGTTCGGCGACGACCGGGACATCACCGCCGTCTCCATCACGCGACCGCCTGCCTTGCCCGCTCCGAGAGCTTCGATCGGATGGCGTCGGCCGCGGTCGCGAAGGCCGCGAAAAGGTCCGAAGCGAGCTGATGCGACCGCGTCACCTCGCCCGCCTTGCACGCGGCTTCGAGAAGCGCCGCGATGGCGCCGACCCGGGCGATGCCGAGATTGACCGACGCCCCGCCCAACGAATGCGCCTCGCGCGCCATGTCCATGAGCGCATCGGCGGCCGCGCTGTTCCCGAGGCTCGCTATCCGCTCTTCGCCATTAGCGAGATACATCTCCAAAAGGCTTCGAACGGTGCCCCACGAGATGGATTCCTCGAGCGCGAGGATACGCGCCTCGTCGAGGTCCGGCGGTGGTTCGGTCGGGACCGGGCCGTCGTCAGGTTCCACGGCGTGCAAGGCCCGAGCGGTCGCGATCTGCTCGAGCTTCTGCATCAGCAGGTCGGGTTGGATCGGCTTTGACACGTAGTCGTCCATTCCGGCCGCAAGACAATCTTCTCTTGCGCCCGACATCGCGTGCGCGGTCAGTGCGATGATCGGCACGCGGTTCCGCGGCGGCGGCAACTCGCGGATGCGGCGCGTCGCTTCGACGCCGTCGAGCTCCGGCATCTGCACGTCCATGAGGATCACGTCATAATCCTCGCGAGACGCGGCCTCGACGGCCTGGAACCCGTTGAGCGCCGTCTCGATCCTGTGTCCCGCCTTTGTCAGCAGCGCGAGCGCAAAGCGCTGATTGAAGGCATTGTCTTCCGCGAGAAGAATTTTCAGCCCCTGTGTGCTCGTGTCGGGCGGCGGCTCCTCGATGCTGGCGCTCGACGGCTCTCTCATCGCGGGGGCGGGTTCCGGCGCGCCGACAAGCCGCGCCAGGCAATCCACAAGCTGTAAGTGCCGAATCGGCTTTTCGAGTATCGCGTTGCAGAGCTGCGTCGTCTCAGGCCGAAGGCTGTAGCGTCCCCCCGACGAATGCAGGACGATTTTCACGTCGGCGATGAACGGCATCGAGCGGATACGGGCGACCAGGTCTTCGCCGGACATGCTCGGCATCATCTGGTCGATGAAGGCGATGGCATAAGGCTTGCGCTGACGAAAGGCCCGTTCGAGATCGGCAAGCGCGGCAAAACCGTCCTCCGCGCAGTTCACATCGAGCCCCAAGGTGCGTAATTGACGTGCGAGGAGCTCGCGGTTCAACGGAATGTCGTCGACCAGCAGCGCACGCATTCCCTTCAGTCTTTCCGACAACCCGCCTCGCGCAGGAGCCAGGCCGGCGCTCGGGGCAAGTGGTATCTCGAACCAGAAGCACGATCCATCGCCCAGGCGGCTCGACACGCCGATCTCGCCGCCCATCAGGCTCACCAGCTCCTTGCTGATCGCCAATCCAAGTCCGGTGCCGCCGAAGCGGCGCGTGATCGAACTGTCCGCCTGGTTGAACTTTCCGAACAGGCTCGCGCAGACATCTTGCGACATGCCGATTCCCGTGTCGGCGACCTTGAACCGGATGCGCTGCGTTTTGTCGCCCGACTCACCGCCGCTGATCCGCGTGACTTCAACCGAGACGCCGCCGTGGTCGGTGAATTTGACGGCGTTGCCGGCGAGATTGATCAAGACCTGACGCAGCCGGTTCGGGTCGCCGCGGAAGCTTCGCAGCAGCCCGGGTTCGATGAAGAGATCGAGATCGATATCCTTGTCGCGAGCCTTGGTCGCCAACAGCACGACGGCGCTTTCGACCACCTCGCCCAACTCGAAATCGATCTGCTCGATCTCGACCCGGCCGGCCTCGAGCTTGGAGATGTCGAGAATGTCGTTGATGATGGCGAGGAGCGCTTCGCCCGATTCGTTGACGGTCTTGGCGAAGTTGCGCTGTTCGTCGTTGAGCGATGTGTCGAGCAGCAGCGCCGTCATGCCGAGAATGGCATTCATCGGCGTGCGAATCTCGTGGCTCATATTGGCGAGGAATTCGGATTTCACCCGGCTCGCGGTCTCGGCCTGGTTCTTGGCCGCTTCGAGCGCCGCCTGAAGCTGCTGCTGGCGCACATACGCCTCGTGCCGCCGCGTCACGTCCTGGAACGTGGCGATACGGCGCACGGGCGTGCCCGCGTCGTCGAACACCGTGTCGGACACGTTGTAAAGCCACCGGACCGAGCCGTCGCGGCGCACGATCCGGCACTCCATCGGATCGGTTCTTTCTCCTCGCGCGGCGGCGCTCATGACCTCGGAAAAGCGGGACCGGTCGTCGGGATGGAAAAAGGCGAGGAATTCCTGCTGCGTTGGCGGCGGTTCGCCCGGCTCGATGCCGAACAGCCGGCGCGCCTCGTCGGACCATTCGACCACATCGCTCTGCAGGTCGCGGTCGATACTGCCGATACGCGATATCTTCTGCGCGATGACCAGATGCTCGCGCTGACGCTTGTAGGCATCGGCCAGCGTATCGAGCTGTCTCTCTTGCGCCTTCTGCCGTGCCTCGTTCTCATGCTTCTCGGTTACATCCTGATACGTTCCGATCCGACGCCATGGCTTGGCATCGGCGTCGAAGCTTGTCATCGCAACACGGTGTATCCACCGGATCTCGCCATCGGATCGTACGATGCGGAAATCGTCGGGATCGGTCGGCAAACCGCGCTCGGACGCGACGATCGAGGCGACATAGGCCTTCCGGTCGTCGGGATGGACCAATTGAATGAGTTCCGCCCGGGTCATCGGTGGAAGTGACGGGTCATGGCCCAGTATTCGATAGGTCTCTTCAGACCAGACGATTTGTTCGGTCCGCAAGTCCCGCTCGAAACTGCCGATCCGGGCCATGCGCTGGGCCAGGACCAGATGCCTCTGGCTCTTTGCCAGGTCATCCGGAGACGAGTCGATCAGCCGGTCTGAGGCAACCAAGCCGCGTAACGGATTGGCGTCTACACCCGATGGTGGCAGATCGTCGTCCATTCCATCCTCTGGCGACGCGCCATGAACGCGCGCCGGTGCGACTCCTGAGACACGGGCAATACCTGTCAATTATACCCAGACTGTAGGACCTGGGATTAAAATCGCGTTAAGACAATTCGCTAAAGACTTTTGTCGAAAGGGATCTATTGCATGCCGCGATCCGCCGCCACCAATGCTCGGGAAGCATGGTTGCGCGCGCTGGAGCTTACGGCGTCCATCGGCAAGGATCCGACCATCACCTTCCCGGCCCTGGTTGAACGCCTGGGACAGCGGTATGGCGACGCCCCGGCGCTCTTGTCCCGGAACGAGAATTGGAGCTATCGCGAACTGGCGCGACGGGCACGTACTTATGCCCAATGGACGCTCCGTCAACGCATCCGTCCCGGAGACGTCGTCGGCGTGATGTTGCCGAACTCGCCGCATTATCTCGCGTCATGGCTCGGCATCGTGCGCGTTGGCGCTGTCGCGGCTCTCGTCAACACCAACCTTGTCGGCGAGGCGTTGGTCCGCTCGATCACGAGCGTGGGCGCCAGGCACGTCCTTGCCGACAGAAGCTTCTCCGACGCAGTCGCCGCGGCCCTGTCTCGTCTCGACCCGGGCATTCGGTGCTGGACGCCGGACGAGGTCGAGCGGGAGATGGATGGGCCTCCGGGCCTGCTCGAGGCCGCGCAACCCACCCTCGCGGACCGGGCGCTCTATATCTACACTTCGGGCACCACCGGGCTGCCGAAAGCCGCTTCGATCAGCCACCTGAGGGTGATGCAGTGGACCCATTGGTTCGCCGGCATGATGGCGACCGGACCTGAGGACCGGACATACAATTGCCTGCCGCTGTATCACAGCATAGGCGGCATCGTGGCCGTCGGCGCCACCTTGGTCGGCGGCGGATCGGTGGTCCTCCGGCCGCATTTCTCGGCAACGCGCTTCTGGGACGATATCGTCGCGACCCGGTCCACGATCTTCCCCTATATCGGCGAGCTTTGCCGCTATCTCGCAAACGGCCCGCACCATCCTTTGGAAACGCGGCATCAGCTGCGGCTTTGCTGCGGCAGCGGACTAGGCGCCGATATATGGGAGCGCTTCCAACAGCGCTTCGCGATCCCGCACATCCTTGAATTCTACGCCGCGACCGAGGGCACCTTCTCGCTTTACAACGTCGAGGGCAAACCCGGCTCGATCGGCCGGATCCCGTCCTACCTGGCACACCGGTTTCCCGTCGCTCTCATCCGGCACGATGCTTCGACCGGCGAGCCGGTCCGCACTCCGGACGGAACCTGCATCCGCTGCGCCGCGGGCGAGGCCGGCGAGGCGATCGGCGAGATTGCCGATGGCGGCAACCGCTTCGAAGGCTACGTGGACAAAGCCGATTCGGAGCGCAAGATCCTGCGCGACGTGTTTCACCGCGGCGACCAATGGTATCGCACCGGCGATCTGATGCGTCGCGATGCCAGCGGCTATTTCCATTTCGTCGACCGGATCGGCGACACGTTCCGCTGGAAGGGCGAGAACGTATCGACCACCGAAGTGGCGAGCATCCTTTGTGCAACGCCTCATGTGCGCGAAGCCGTGGTCTATGGCGTCGGCATTCCCGGAACGGACGGGCGTGCGGGCATGGCCGCCATCGTGGCAGAGCCTGATTTCGACCTGGCCGAATGCTGGGGTGCGGTCGTCGATCGCCTTCCCGATTACGCGCGGCCGCTTTTCCTGCGCCTCTCCAAGGCGGTCGAAACAACGGCGACCTTCCGGCCCATGAAGCAGCAATTGGCGCGCGAGGGATTCGATCCCGGCGCGAGCGATGACCCGATCTTTTTCAGCGACCGTACCGCGCGAACCTTCGTGCCGCTCGACGCGGCCCTTTACAGGCGCATCGTCGCCGGCGAAATCCGGCTCTGATCACGCCGTGCTGCCGGCGTCGACGGTGAGCACCGTCCCCGTGATGTTCCGCGCCTTGTCGCCCATGAGAAATTCGACCGCGTCGGCGATGTCGTCCGTGCCGGCGAGGCGGCGAAGCGCGCTTCGGCGCACGACCTGCTCGCGATGCTCGGCGTCGAGACCATGGGTCATGTCGGTATCGACAAAGCCGGGCGCCACCGCATTGACATTGATGCCGGCAAGTCCGACCTCGCGCGCGAGCGAGCGCGTGAAGCCGATGAGCGATGCCTTGCTCGCGCCGTAGGCGGCAAGGCCGCTATAGCCTGAAAAGCCGGCGATCGATGTGATATTCACGATGCGGCCCCCCTCCCCCGCCATCATCGAGCGCACCGCGTATTTCGAGACGACGAGTGGCGACAGGATATTGAGCCGCACCGTCTCTTCGATCTCCTGATCGCGCATGGTGGCGAGGATGCCGCTTGATCCGATCGCCGCGTTGTTGACGAGCCCATAGATCGGCCCGAATTCCTTGCGCAGCCCTCGCACGAGACCGGGGATGCCCGCGATGTCCGAAAGGTCGAAGGAGCGAAAATGAAGCGCGCCGCCTTCCTTCACCGCGGCCGCGAACGACTCACCCTGATGCCGCGCAACGGCGACGACGCAGTATCCGGCCGTGCGCAGCCTGCGCGCGATCGCGAGGCCGAGCCCCCGGGTGCCACCCGTGACGATGACGTTACGCATCGTGACGATGGAGCTTGCCGGACGCCGTCATGCCTAGCGAGGCGACGAACCGGATCGCGGCCGGCACCTTATAGGCCGGCAAGGCACGGCGGCAGGCCTCGAGGATCTCGCCCTTGAGCGCGTCGGATGGACCTTGCGCCGCGACCACGTCGGCGACCACGACCGCGCCGGTGACCGGGC
>DATJLY010000528.1:0-4922 GCA_035509095.1 Allostellaceae bacterium
GGTGGTGAAGTCCAGCGCCTCGTAGATGATCATGTTGTAGGCCGTGCGCATGAGGTTCGTCTTCATCTCCTCGGTCACGGCGATGACGCCGTTGCGCACGATCTCGGTGACGACCGGATCGACCCGGGCGCCAATCGACTCAAAAGGAGGCGTCATCGTCTCACCACTTGTTGCGAAGGTCGCGCAGGTGCAGGAACACGGTCCTGGCGTCGGGATGCTCGGGAAGGTCGGGAAACGCCTCGCGCAGACGCTTGATCACGGTCGGGCTCGATAGGCGGAAGAAGGTGTTGATCTCCTTTTCGAGCTTCAGGGTCGTGACCAGCGCCTTTGTCGTGTCCTGCTTCTCCATCTCGGGCAGCAAGGCCTTGGCCTTTGCATTGTCGGGCTCGCGGTCGAGCGTGAAGCCCAGATTGCGCGCGATATAGTCGTGCCCGGGATAGATCAGCGTCTCGTCCGGCAGGGTCGCGAGCTGAGCGGCGAAGGTGTTGTAGAGCTCGTTCGGATGGCCGCCGTGATGGCAATTGCCGGCGCCGGCATTGAAGAGGGTGTCGCCGCAAAAGAGCGCCGGGCGGTCGCCGCGCGCGCGAACGCAGATGTGGGACATGGTGTGGCCGGGCGTGTCGAGGCATTCGAGCTCGACGGACTTGCCGACCTTGATGACGTCGCCGGCCTTGAGGCCGCGGTCGATGCCGTCGATCTTGTCCTTGGCGCCGGCGTGCGCCAGAAGCTTCGCATGGGTCGCGGCGACCACCTGGGTGTTGCCGCCGGTATGGTCGCGATGCTCATGGGTGTTGAGGATCTGGGTTATGGTCCAGCCCTTCGCCTTGGCGGCCGCAAGGCATTTCGCATGGTCGAGCGGATCGACGGCAAGCGCCTCGCCGGTCTCGCCACAGGCGATCAGATAATTGAAATTGCGGCCGGCATTCGCGGTCCAGATCTGTTCGACGATCATGTCATGCCCTCACATGGCTCGCGGGTCCCAAGGCGCGCTATGCTGCGACGAACGCGGGGACCGCGCAACCGTCCTGGGTCGAGGCGCGATCCTCAGGCGACGCGCAGCACGATCTTGCCGTGGACGTGGCCTGCTTCGCTCAAAGCGAGCGCGGCTTTTGCTTCCGCCAAGGGGAATTCGCGCTCGATCACCACCTTGACCTTGCCGGCATCGATCAGGCCGCAAATCTCTTCAAGCCGCGTCCCGGTGACATTGCTGCGAACGAAGCGCGCGTCGATCCCGTGCTCCTTCGCCAAGGCCTCGTCCGGCGGCGAGACGATGGACAAAAGCTGTCCACCCTTTTTCACCACCGCGAACAGGCCCTTCATCGTGGCGCCGCCCACCGTGTCGAAGGCGAGCTCGACGTCCTTCACCGCGCGCGAGACGTCCTCGGCGCGATAGTCGATCACTTCGTCCGCGCCCAGCGACTGGACGAGCGCGCGGTTGCCGGCCGATGTGGTGGCGATGACGTGATAGCCCGCGAGCTTCGCCAGCTGGATCGCGAATGTGCCGACGCCGCCGGCGCCGCCGTGGACCAGGATGCGCGCGCCTTTGACGAGCCTCGCGCTCTCGAACAGCGTGGTCCACGCCGTGCCCGCGGCGATCGGCAGCGCCGCCACATGGGCGAGCGGGATGGATTTTGCGGCGCGGCCCACCGCGTCGGTCTTCACCACCGCATATTCGGCATAAGAGCCGTCGACCCGCGCGACCACCGCGTCGCCGGGCCGCACCCGCGTCACCACGGGGCCGACCCGCTCGACGATCCCGGCCGCGTCGGAGCCAAGGATGGCCGGAAATTTCACCGGCCGCGCCTGGCGCATCATGCCGTTGCGGATCTTCCACTCGACCGGGTTGACGCCCGCGCCATGGATCTTGATCAGCACCTCGTCCGGCCCGGGCTCGGGCATCGGCGCGTCCTCGTAACGCAGCACGTCGGCGTTGCCGTAATCGTGGATGCGGATCGCTTTCATCGCTCGGGTCCCTCCGGTTTCGCCGGAGGATGCTATCGCGCGCGGCGAATGCCGCGCAACGTGATCAGTGAGGCGCCGGCGCCGCCGCCGCTCGCCGCCACAGCGGCAAGCGCTCCGTCGGCCGGCCGCGCTCGATCCGCTCGACGCCCCAGATCGTGCCCGCCGCGACGCCAAGCCCGGCCAGGACGTCGATGACATAGTGTCCGCCGATGACGGGCGTCGCCAGCAGCATCAGCAGGTTGAACACGATTGCGATCGGCGTGATCACCGGGATGCCGCGCAGGAAATAGGCCAGCAGCACGGCGCAGGCGGCGTGATAGGAGGGAAAATCGACGATGCCGCGGATATCGTCGAGCGGGATCGCCGGAAGCGTGTGGTTGCGCATGCCGAGATAATGCTCGGTCCAGCTTTGCGCGAAGGCGAAACAGGATTGCGGGACGCCCAATTCCGCAGAGGACGCGTAGGGGCCCACGACCGGAAACACCCACAAAAGCGGGATCGTGAACAGCGACGACAGAATGAGCGCCGTCGAAAAGCGCCGGGCGCGGCGCGGATAGAACAGGGCGGTCACGACCACCACGACGCCGCATTCGGCCAAAAGCCCGAAATAGGCGAATTGAAGCACCGCGCGGGCGCCGGGATGCGCCTCGCTCCAGGCGCAGATCGCCGGCCAGTCGACGCCAAGGCTGCGGTCGGCGGCGATCAGCAAGCCGTCGCCGAGCGGCGCCGGGCTCGTCGCCAGGTAATATTCGAGCACGCTTGCGACGGCGATATAGATGAAGAACTTTGCCGGCAGCTCGGCCAGGAATCCGGCGCCTTTGGCGAAGCCCGTAAGGCGCGTGCCAAGCACCGTAACCGGCCAGATCGCGACCATGACGCCCAACAATTGGGCATGTTTCAAGGCGCCGTCGACCGGAATGCCGGTGGCGCGGGCAAACGCGGCATCAAGCCCGATCACAAGGACGATGACGCCCCATTCGGCCGCCGAAACCCAATGATCCCGCATCATGCGCGGCATCGAACGCCGCCTAGCCCTAAAAGCCGGTTAAGTGTGCAGGGATATGCCGTTATATTTCGATGACATTGTCCTCGTTCCGGAGTCGTCCCATGGCCGAGCCTGTCCTCAATCCGCGCAAATCGGCCTTTGCGCTTCCGCCCGGTGCATGCGACGTCCACTGCCATGTCTATGGCAAAGGCACGCAGTTCCCGGCGCTCGACGCCGAGCGGCTGTCGGCGCATCACCGCCATTTCGGCTTCGAGCGCGCCGTCATCGTGCAGGTGCGGCCCGATGCGCGCGCCGTGACGACCGAGGCGCTGGCCGCGTCCAAGGGTCGCTATCGCGGCGTCGCACTCGTCGACGACACCGCGACCGAAAAGGATATCGAGGCGTTGCATGCGGCGGGCTTTCGCGGCGTGCGCTTCACGTTCGTGGCGCATCTGGGCGGCGCACCCGACCTGATCGTGGTGCGGCGGGTGCTCGACCGCATCCGGCCGTTCGGCTGGCACGTGACGTTCCTGATCGACCCGGCGGACCTTCTCATCAATCTCGAACTGTTGCGCGCGATCCGCTCGCCGTTCGTGATCGATCATATGGGACGGGTGCGGGCCGAGGACGGCGTCGCGCAGCCGGGCTTTCAGGCGCTGCTCGAACTCGCCCGGCGCGACAATGGCTGGGTCAAGCTGTCGGGCCCGGACCGCATCTCGACATCGGGACCACCGTTCCACGACGCGCTGCCGTTCGCGCACGCGCTCATCGCGGCGGCGCCGGACCGGGTCGTGTGGGGCACCGATTGGCCCCACCCCAATAATCGCTGGAAGCCCGATGACGCCGACCTCGTCGAGCTCTTGCCGCTCATCGCGCCCGATCCGGCACAGCGGCAAAAGCTGCTGGTCGACAATCCCGCGCGGCTTTACGGCTTCACCTCCTGAACGGTAATCCCATGGCTATCGCGTCCAGTCACGACAGGCCCGTGCTGCTGCTTCCGTTCCTGTCGCGTTTTTATGATCTCGTCATCCCGCTTTCGTGGCCGATCATCCGCATCGCCGCAGGGGCGGACCTGGCGATCCACGGATGGGAGAAGGTGGTACGGCTGCCGGCGATCGTGACGGCCCTCATGGCGGGGACCGCGGCGAGCCTCGGTCCCGAATTCGCGCCGATCCACAACATCGTGCTCGCATTCTTCGAGTTCGTCGGCGGCATCTGCATCGCGCTCGGTCTTTTCACGCGGTTCTTCGCGCCCGCCGCGGCGATCGACCTCGCCATCATCACCTTCACCGTGTTCTGGCCGCGCGGCTATCACGCCTACGAATATACGCTGTGGTGGGGACTGACGATGTTCGCCATCTCGCTCCGCGGCGGCGGACCCTATTCGCTCGACCAGCGGATGCGCCGTGAGCTTTAGCCGCCAGAGCTTCCTCGCCGCCCTTCAGGGCGGAGAGGAAGGGGCCCGCCGCGTAGCGGCGGGAAGGTGAGGTGGGCTGTTCCGACGCGTTGCGATTCCCCACCTCACCCCGACCCTCTCCGCCCCCACGGGGCAGAGAGGGAGAGAAAGCGTGGGTATTTGGACAAAGCCGCTTTTAGAGGCGCAGGAGCCGTGCGGCGTTGCCGGAAAGGATCTTTTGCCGTTCTTCGGTGCTGAGGCGCGCGGCGTTGACGAATTTCACGCCCTCGACGTTCGAGTTGTAGGGCCAATCGACCGAGAACAGGACCCGGTCGATGCCCATCTCCGCGATGGTGCAGGCAAGTGCCGGCTGCGAGAAATTGCCGCTCGTGGTGATATGGAACCGGTCGCGGAAAATGTCGGCGAAATCGGTCCGGCCGGTCATATGGTTGACGGTCCAATGAAGGCGCCAAAGCGCGAACGGGATCGTCTCGCCCAGATGGCCTAAGATGATGTCGAGCTTCGGGAAGGCATCGAACACGCCGCCCAGGACGAGCCGGATCGCGTGCGTCGCGGTCT
>DATJLY010000529.1:0-18055 GCA_035509095.1 Allostellaceae bacterium
TGCCGCTTTGGGGCGCCCACGATCTCGAGACGACAGCCGTGATCACGGCGTTCCAGCGGCATTTCCGGCCCGAGCGCTGCGACGGCCGCGCCGATCCGGAGACGGCACGGCGAATCGCCGCCGTCGCGGCGCTCGCCCGAGCCGACGTCCCTCTCCGCCCCGCGGGGCGGAGAGGTTAGGTGAGGTGGGGGATTCCAGGGCGATGCGCGGGACTCCCTCCTCACCCCGCCCCTCTCCTCCGAGGAGGAGAGGGAGATGTTCGCGGGCGAGCCTAGCTTCCGAGCGCCGTCCTTAATTCGCGCGCGAGATCGTCGCGCCGGTAGGGCTTGGTCAGGACGCGCACGCCGCCCAGCGCATCGAGGTCCGTCAACAAGGTCGATGCGGCGAAACCCGAAGTCAGGATGACCCGCAATCTTGGCCACCGGGTCATCGCCTCGCGCGCAAGCTCGATGCCATTGACCTTGCCGGACATGATCACGTCGCTCACCATGGCGTCTACCTTCTCGCGCTCGAGCGCTTCCATGGCCGCGGCCGCCCCGTCAGCCTCGATCACGCGGTAGTTGAGCGCGCCGAGCTGAAGCGCCACGACCTTGCGCATCGCGGCATTGTCCTCGACGGCCAGCACCGTCTCGCCGCGCCCCAGCGGCACCTGCAGGACCGCCGCGGGACGCGCGCGTCCCGCCTCGGCCTCGGAGCGGGGAAGATAGAGCCGGAACACGGTGCCGGTGCCCACCTCGCTGTAGACATTGATGTGGCCGCGCGACTGCTTCATGAAGCCGAACACCATCGCCAGGCCGAGTCCGGTGCCCTTGGACTTGTCCTTGGTGGTGAAGAACGGCTCGAAGATGCGGGCCACGATTTCGGGCGGCATTCCGGTCCCGGTATCGGTCACCGCGATCATCGCGAAGTCGCCGGCCTCGATATCCTGATGCTCGCGCGCGTAATCGGCGTCGAGCGTCCGGTTGCGGGTCGCAAAGCGCAGTCGGCCGCCCTTCGGCATGGCGTCGCGCGCGTTGACGGCGAGATTGGTCAGCGTCGATTCGAGCTGCGAGGGATCGACCACCGCGGGCCAGATGTCGGCGCCGAGATCGAGCTCCACCTCGATGTGGGCGCCCAGCACGCGCTTCAGCAGGGTCACCATGCCCGCGACGAGCTGGTTGATGTCGACGCGCTCGGGGTTCAGGGGCTGATGGCGCGCGAAGGCAAGAAGCCTGCGGGTGAGGTCGGCCCCGCGCAGCGCCGCGTCGAGCGCGTCGGCATAGAGCGGCGCTGCCTCCTCCATCGGACGCACGAGCGGCGCCATCAGGTCAAGATTGCCGATCACGACGCCCAGCAGATTGTTGAAATCGTGCGCGATCCCGCCGGTGAGCGTGCCGATGGCCTCCATCTTCTGGGCCTGAACGAGCTGCTTCTCCGTGCTCTCGCGCGCCGCGATTTCCGCGCGGAGCCCCTCGTTGGCCTTCGCCAGCTCCTCGGTCCGCTCGCGCACGCGGGTTTCGAGCTCGTCGGCATAGAGCTTGATCTTGGCGTTCGCCTCGACGAGCTCCGTCCGCATCCGCTCGAGCTCGCGATTGGCCCGGACCGTCTCCTCGAAGGTCGAGATGAGAAGATCGAGGATCTGGGCCCGGTCGGAGTTGATGGTGAAACGATTGCCCATGAAATCGACATTGAGGCCGAAGGACAACCGGTCCGACCGCCGCTCGTGGGCATTGGCGACGATCCGGTCGACCCGCGAGACCAGGTCGTCCGTCGCATAAGGCTTGCGGATGAAATTGTCGGCGCCGCATTCGAGCCCGTTGATCACGTCCATCGGCTCATTCAGGCTCGTGAGCAGCACGACCGGCACCGGCGCCTTCACATCGTTGCTCTTGATCGCCCGGCACAACTCGTAGCCGGTGAGGCCGGGCATCATCACGTCGGAGATCACGACGTCGAACGAGTCGGCGGCGTAGAGCTGGAGCGCCTGCTCGCCGTCGCGGGCGCTGCGGACCTCGAACCCTCGTTCTTCCAGCGCAAAGACGAGTCGGGCGGCCTGAGTCGGGCTGTCCTCCGCCACCAGAATACGAGCCATCAACCAACTCCTCCCGCCACGAACCTTTCCCCGAGCCGGCGACAACTTTAGAAGACACTCGTTAAAGTTGTCTTTATGATCAATATACAATGATATAGATTATCGTCCTACTCTCTTCCATGGCAACCGTAAAAAAGAATGCACGCCTTACGCGACCGCGCGCGCCGGGGTCCCCGCTTAGTGCGGTTGGGCGCTCTCGCCCTCGCCATCGCAGCCGCGACATCGGCTGCCGCGGCCCTCGAAGCGACCGAGCCTGCGATCAAGGCCGCCTATCTCTACAAGTTCGGATTCTTCGTCGAATGGCCGCAAGCGGCCTTCACCGCCGACAACAGCCCGATCAACCTGTGCATCGTCGGCAACGACCCATTCGGATCGCTGCTCGACGACATGGTCAACGGCCAGAAGATCGGCGCGCGGCCGGTCGTCGTGCGCCGCATGAGCACCATCGCCGCCAAATCCGGCTGCCACATCGTCTACATGTCGAACGACCAGAACGCGCAGGCGAGCGCGGCGCTCGCCTCGCTGCGCGGCAGCGACGTGCTGACCGTCACCGACCGGACGGCCGATTCCGGCAACAATGTCGGCATCATCAACTTCGTCATGAAGGACAACAAGGTGCGTTTCGACATCGACGATGACGCGGCGGCCTCGGGCGGGCTCACGATCAGCTCGCGGCTCTTGAACCTGGCGCTCGACGTGAAGCCGAGGCATTGACATGAAGCCGATGATCGCCGGAACCACGGTGCTCAGCCCGCTGCGGCGCAAGCTGCTTTTCGCCGTGTTCATGACTGGCTTCGCCGCCTGGGTGCTCGCGGTCTTTGCCGTCGCGGCCTACGAGCAATGGACCTTTCACGGCCGCGAGCAGCGCGAACTGTCGGAGCGCGCAAAGCTTCTCGCGCTCAACCTGACCGCCGCCTTGCAGTTCAGCGATCCCGACGCCGCCGCCGAGGTCCTGTCGACGCTGCGCGATCTGCCGGAAATGCGCCAAGCCTGCGTCTATGACGCCGCCAGCATACTGTTCGTGGCGTTCTCGCGGAACATGAGTGGCGAGCCTTGCGCCAAGACGCTCGGCAAGGACACGCCGGTCTTCGCCGTCATCGGGGACGAAGCCCGGCTCCTTCAGCCCGTTCGATCACGCGGCTCGCGCGTCGGGGCGCTGCTGATCGCCGCGTCGCAGCCGTCCTTGGTGAGCCGCGTCGCGCAATACGGTCTCGCGCTGCTCATGGTTTTGCTGGCGCTTGGATTCGGATCGCTGGTGCTGCGCGGCGTGCTGCGGCGGATGCTCATCGATCCGATCGCGTCCCTTGTCGAGGTGGCGCGGACGGTCGCGATGAAAGGCGAGCTGCGCGTCCGCGCGACGGTCGGCACGCGCGACGAGATCGGCGTGCTTGCGCGGTCCTTCAACCAGATGCTCGACACGATCGAGGAGCGCGAGCAGGAACTGAGCGCGAGCCGCAATCTGCTGCAACTGGTCATCGACAACACGCCGGCGCAGATCTTCGCCAAGGATTTGATGGGGCGCTTTCTCATCGCCAACCGCGCCTTCGCCGAATCGCTCGGTACGGCGCCCGAGACCATCGTCGGCAAAAGCACCGCGCACTTCTATCCCGCGGAGGCGGAACGCATCGCGGCGCGCGACCGGTCGATCCTCGACTCCGGACAGCCGACGATACGGGAAGAGACGCTGCGCCACGGACCGCCCGGGCGGACGTATCTGGCGGCTCGGTTCCCGTTGCGGGACGGCGCGGGAACGATCAACGGCGTCGGCGGCATCGCGACCGACATCACGGAACGCAAGCAAGCCGAGATCGAGCTCGATCAGCATCGCCACCATCTCGAGCAGCTGGTCGAAGTGCGCACCCGGGAGCTCGAGACCGCGAAAGAGGCGGCAGAAGCCGCGACGCGCGCGAAAAGCGCGTTCCTCGCCAATATGAGCCACGAGATCAGGACGCCGATGAACGCCATCGTCGGCTTGACCTATCTATTGCGGCGAACCAACCACGATCAGGACGAACAGGAAAAGCTTCGCAAGATATCGGATGCCGCGCAGCATCTTCTGTCGATCATCAACGACATCCTCGATATCTCCAAGATCGAGTCCGGCAACCTCATGCTCGAAGAGACCGATTTCGATCTCGACGCGCTATTGGTGACACGGGTGTTCAATCTCATCAGCGACCGCGCGCAGGCGAAGGGGCTCGAGATCATCTTCGACGTCGATCGCGCGGTTCCGCCATCGCTGCTCGGCGATCCCATGCGATTCTCGCAGCTGATCCTCAACTACACGAGCAACGCCATCAAGTTCACCGAGCACGGTTCGATCATCGTTCGCGTCCGCGTTATCGAGGAAAACGAGGCAACCGTCTTCTTGCGCTGCGAGGTGACGGACACCGGGCTCGGCGTCGATCCGGCGCAGATCCCAAGGCTCTTCGAGAGCTTCCAGCAATCGGACAGCTCGACGACGCGGCGGTTCGGGGGCACCGGCCTCGGCCTGGCCATCAACCGCCATCTCGCCGCGCTGATGGGCGGCGAGGCCGGAGCGACCAGCGTCCCGGGACGCGGCAGCACGTTCTGGTTCACGGCGCGCATCAAGCGCAGCGCCGACCGCGTGAGGCGAAAGATCAGCACGCAATTGCAAGGCGCGAGGGCGCTGGTCACCGACGATTCGAGCGACGCGCGCGATGTCCTTTCCGCGATCCTCGGCAATCTGGGCCTCCGCGTCGCGACCGCCGGCGGCGGCGCGGCCGCGATCGGCGCCGTCGAAGCGGCCGACCGCCAAGGCGATCCGTTCGACGTGCTCATCGTCGATTGGCACATGCCGGAACTCGACGGGATGGAAACCGTCCGGCGCGTGACGGAGCTGAAACTGTCGCGACCGCCGAGCTATCTGATGGTCACGGCCTATGACCAGGATGGATTGCGGGAACAGGCGGAGCGGCTTGGCTTCGCGTCCGTCCTGACCAAGCCCGTGACCTCGTCCGCGCTCCACGATTCGCTAAGCGCGATGGTCGAGCGCGGATCGCAGCCGCGGCAATCCTCGGTCCAGGCATCCGCCGCAGAGCGGGCCTTGCGGACCGTGCACAACGGAAAGCGGCTGCTTTTGGCCGAGGACAATCTCGTCAACCGCGAAGTCACGCTGGAGCTTTTGCGCGATGTCGGGTTCCAAGTGGATGTCGCGGCAAACGGCCTCGAAGCGGTGGATAAGGCGCGTGCGCATTCCTATGACCTTGTGCTCATGGACATGCAGATGCCGGAGATGGACGGGCTCGAAGCCACCCGCGCCATCCGCACCTTGCCGGCCTGGGAAAGCGTTCCGATCATCGCGATGACGGCCAACGCGTTCGGCGAAGACCGCTCCGCCTGTCTCGCAGCGGGCATGAACGATCACATCGGCAAGCCCGCGGCGCCGGTCGACCTTTTCGCAATGCTGCTCAACTGGCTTGGGCCACGACTTATCGCGGCCGAAACGGAACCCGCGGCGGCACCGCTGCCGAAGTCGGTGCCGCGCAGCGATTCGGAGGTGCTGCCGAGTCTCGACGTGAAGAAACTGCTCGGCGAATTGAAGCAGAACCGGCCGTTCATGCGAAAATTGCTGCGGCTTGCGGCGGGCGAGCACAAGGAGGACGCGGCACGCCTTGCCGATTGCGCCGCACGCGGCGACTTCACCGCGGCATTCAAGATCGCGCATCACCTGAAGGGCACCGCAAGCCAGATCGCCGCCACCAAGCTTCACGCGGGCGCCGCCGCCGCGGAGCAGCGATGGCGCCACGGCCAGCCGGTTGAAGCGGCCGAGCTCGACGCGCTGACCCGCTCGCTTGGCGAGGTCTTGGCCGAAATCGACCAATACCTCGCCATGGAGCCGGTTTGACAGGCGCGGGCGCGCGGCCCTTATATGCCGGGCCAGACGGCCGGATGGCCGCCCTTCGCTTCGGCGGGGGGAGGAAAGTCCGGGCTCCATGGAAGCACGGTGCCGGGTAACGCCCGGCGGGGGCGACCCTAGGGAAAGTGCCACAGAAACATACCGCCACACCCCGCGAGCGGGGCGGCAAGGGTGAAATGGTGCGGTAAGAGCGCACCGCGGCCCCGGCAACGGGGACGGCAGGGCAAACCCCACCGGGAGCAAGACCAAGTAGGGATGGCAGGCTCCGGCTCGCGCCGGGCCGGGCGGGCTTCCGCGCCGCTATCCGGGTCGGTCGCGCGAGGCGCCCGGCGACGGGCGTCCCAGATGAATGGCCATCCCCCGCCCCCGGGCGGGGACAGAACCCGGCTTACAGGCCGTCTGGCATTTGGAACACAGCAAGAACAACCTGCTTCCGTTACCAGCGCTCGACAGCAGGGCCCAAAAATGCGCTAACCCTGGGGCGGCGTTTCATTTGAGAATCGACAGGTAAACCCCGAGTTTTATTACATTCTCGTTTGACTTCCCATCTCCACCCATGATATCCCATAAGGACCCAGGGAGTACCGGCGCTCGTGCCGGTTTGGCGGGGCGCGCAAGGGCGGGCGCCCATTCCTTCCCAGGGTAACGGCGGGGGCCGGGGTGGCGCTTTTCCTGTCGACTTTCACGAACCGGGTCGACCGCAAGGGGCGGGTGTCGGTCCCTGCCCAATTCCGCGCCGCCGTGGCCGACCAGAGCTTCAACGGGATCGTCCTGTTCCCGGCCATCAACAGCCGCGCGCTCGAAGGCAGCGGCATGGACCGCATCGAGCAACTTACCGAAAAGATCGAAGCGCTACCCGAGTTTTCGCCCGACCGGGACGCAATTTCGGCCATTTTCGCCGACGCCCAGCAGCTTCCCTTCGATACCGAGGGCCGGATTCAACTGCCCCTGGACCTGTGCGAGCATGCCGGCATCGTGCTCGAAGGCAGCGCCACCTTTGTCGGGTGCGGACGCACCTTCCAGATCTGGGAGCCGGGCCGGTTCGAGCCGCATCAGCAGGATCGCCGATCCCGCGCTCGCGGTATCACGTTACCGCAAAACGGAGCCGCAAAGTGACCCCGGCCCATGTCCCGGTCCTCGCCGCCGAGATGGTGGCGACGCTCGCCCCCGCCGCCGGCCGCCTCTATCTCGACGGCACCTTTGGCGCCGGCGGCTGGTCCCGGGCGCTGCTCGAGGCGGCGCCGTGCCGGGTCGTCGCGATCGACCGCGATCCGGAGGCGATTATCATTGGTCGCGAATTGGCGCGGTCCTTCGCCGGCCGGCTCACCGTCGTCGAGGGCTGCTTCGGCGAAATGGACCGGCTGTTGCGGCCCTTGGGCATCGATTCTGTCAACGGCGTGGCGCTCGACCTCGGCGTCTCCTCGCCGCAGCTCGACGACCCGAGCCGCGGCTTCTCGTTCCGCGCCGACGGACCGCTCGACATGCGCATGGCGGGCGCGGGAAGCACGGCCGCCGACCTCGTCAACACGCTGCCGGAGATGGCGCTCGCCGGCCTCATCCGCACCTTGGGCGAAGAGCGCTTCGCCCGCCGCGTGGCGCGGGCGATCGTCCGGGCGCGCGAGGCGGCGCCGATCACCCGCACCGCGGCGCTCGCCGACCTCGTGCGCCAGACGGTTCCGGGCGATGGTCGGATCGATCCCGCCACCCGCACCTTTCAGGCGCTTCGCATCGCCGTCAACGACGAGGAGGGCGAGCTCGAGCGCGGACTCGCCGCGGCCGAGCGGCTGCTCGCACCGGGCGGCCGGCTCGCCGTCGCCTCGTTCCATTCGCTCGAGGACCGCCGGGTCAAGAATTTCCTGCGGACGCGGAGCGGCGCCGCGCCGCGCGCCTCGCGCCACGCGCCGGCCGCACGCCAAGCGGCGCCGAGCTTCCGCCTCATTGCCCGCAAGCCGGTGGTGCCCGGCGCGGCCGAGATCGCGCGCAATCCGCGTGCCCGCTCGGCGCGCCTGCGCACCGCGGAGCGGACCGCCGCCCCGGCATGGGAGGGCGCGGCATGATCCGGCCCAGCACCTGTCTTTCCGCCGCCCTCGTCGTTCTGGTCGGCTATGCCATGTTCCAGGTGAAGAACGAAGTCGTGCAGCAGGAAGCCTCGCTTGCCCGCATCGATCAGAGGCTCGCCGAGAGCCGTGAATCGGTGCGCAACCTCAATGCCGAATGGAGCTTCCTGACTCAGCCGACCCGGCTCGACACGCTGGCGCAGCACTATCTGAACCTGGTCCCGATCGGCACCAAGCAGCTCGGTGCGATCACCGATATTCCGCTCCGCAATTCCGAGCCCGCTCCGACCGCAGAGCTCGCGACCTTCAGCACGAGTCCGGCAAAATGAGCGACCTTTCCCCTCGCGACGAGAACCCGTGCCGTCCGCGGCATTTCAAGCCCGATCCGTGCGGGCCCGCAGCGCCGCCCGAAGGACCCGCGCGCCGCACGCTCGATACGAGCCATGCCCGGCTTCTGGTCACGGCCGGACTGTTCTGCCTTGCCTTCGCGGTGATCGGGCTCCGCCTCGTCCAGGTCACGGTTCTTGACGGCGACCCGCGCGTCGCGCGGCATGAGCCGGCGGAGACCGTCTCGCATGCCCGCGCCGACATCGTCGACCGCAATGGCGTTTTGTTGGCAACGACCCTGGAGACGCCTTCCCTTTTCGCGGACCCCAAACAGGTCATCGATCCAAAGGATGCCGCGCAAAAGCTCGCGAGCGTGCTGCCGGACATCAATGCGGCAGAACTCGAGCAGCGGCTTGCCTCCGGCAAGAGCTTCGTGTGGGTGAGGCGCCATTTGACCCCGCGTGAAGAGGCGCTGGTAAATAATCTCGGCCTGCCCGGCTTCCAATTCATGCCGGAAGGACGGCGCGTTTACCCCGAGGGCAATCTCTTCGCCCATGTCGTTGGCTACAGCGACACCGACGGCAACGGCCTTGCCGGCGTCGAGCGGGGCCTTAACAGTCGGCTGAAGCGCGGCGGCAAGCCCGTCGTGCTCTCGCTCGACGAGCGGCTGCAATTCATTCTGCACGACGAAACGGCAAAGGCGATCAGCGACTTCCATGCGATCGGCGGCATGGGGATCATCCTCGACGTACGGACCGGCGAGACTTTGGCCATGGTGTCGCTACCGGATTTCGACCCCAACGACCCCGGCACGGCAACCCCGGAGACCACCTTCAATCGCGCCACCCTCGGCGACTATGAGATGGGCTCGGTGTTCAAGATCTTCACGATCGCGATGGCGCTTGACGATCACGTCTCGACGCTTGAAAGCTCCTACGATGCGACCAATCCCATCCATATCGGCCGTTTCACGATCCATGACGACCACGCGCAGCGGCGCTGGCTCACGGTGCCGGAAATCTTCCAATACTCATCGAACATTGGCGCGGCGAAGATCGGGCTCGAGGTCGGCCCCGAGCGCCAGGAGGAATTTCTCGCGAAGCTGGGGCTGACGCGCGAGCCCCGTTTCGAGCTCAAGGAGATCGCCACGCCCCTCGTGCCCTCACCCTGGCGGCCGATCAACACGATGACCATTGCCTTCGGCCACGGCATGTCGGTCAGCCCGCTTCAACTTGTCACCGGGGTTGCCGCCGTGGTGAATGGCGGCGTGCTCCATCCAACCACTTTATTGAAGCGCGCGGACGGCGAACCCGAATCCGGTGTGCGCGTGCTCTCCAACGAGACCTCCGTCGACATGCGCAAGTTGCTGCGCCTCGTGGTCGAGCGCGGCACGGGCAAGTTGGCCGAGGCTCCCGGCTACCTGGTCGGGGGCAAGACCGGCACCGCCGAGAAGGTCGCCGGCAAGCACTATGAGACCCATGCACTGTTGTCGTCGTTCGTCGGGGTGTTCCCGGTCAACGATCCCCGCTATCTTGTTTTCGTTAGCATCGACGAACCGCACGGCAACAAGCAGTCCTTTGGTTATGCGACCGGCGGATGGGTTGCGGCGCCCGCGGTGCGGAATACCATCGAACGCATGGCGTCGATCGTCGGAATTCAACCGGTTGACGAAAACTCGCCCGAAATTAGCCGTTCTCTGATGGTCGACTTGCCGACCCCGCCGGGGCGGACACTTGCGGCTAACTGACCTCATGGACGGCGACGGCGTCTTCATCTCGACACCGCACGGGGGCGATCGGCCCATAACCGGCCTCACCTCGGACTCGCGGGAGGTGAAGCCCGGTTATCTCTTTGCGGCGCTCGCCGGAAGCCATACCGACGGCGCTCGGTTCATCGCCGATGCGGTGGCACGTGGTGCCACCGCGATCCTGGTCGCCGACCCGGCCCCTTTTGAGAATATCGGCGTACCCATAATCGCCGATCCCAACCCGCGCCGGCGGCTCGCGCTCATGGCGGCCCGATTCCATGGGCAACAGCCCGCGATCATTGCCGCGGTCACCGGAACCAATGGCAAGACGTCGGTCGCGGCCTTTACGCGGCAGCTTTGGGAGCGGGCCGGCCTGGCTGCCGCAAGCCTGGGCACGATCGGACTGGTAGCGCCAGGACTCTCGCGGCCGGGGAGCCTTACGACACCCGACCCGGTCGCGCTGCATCGCACCCTTGCCGAGCTTGCACGGGCCGGGATCGACCACGTCGCGATCGAAGCGTCGAGTCACGGGCTCGATCAATACCGCCTCGACGGCCTGACGCCCGCCGCCGCGTGCTTCACCAACCTCACGCGCGACCACCTCGACTACCATCGTGACATGGCGGCCTACTTCGCCGCCAAGCGCCGCTTGTTCACCGATTTGCTGCCGCCGGACGGCACCGCAATCATCAATCTCGATTCCGCCGAAGGCCGCGAGCTTGCCGCGTCATGCCACGCAAGCGGACAGCGCGTGATCGGATTTGGCCGGGCGCGACGCGCCGACATACGCCTTGTCGAGGCGCTTCCTGACGCTTCCGGACAACGGATCGTCGTCGACGCCGCAGGCTTGCGGCGGACCCTTCATCTGCCGCTGTTGGGCGAATTCCAGGCGATGAACGCACTTGCTGCGGTAGGGCTGGCCGCGGCAACGGGGGTCAACGTGGCCGCGGCACTCGAGGCGCTCCCGACACTCGAAGGCGCGCCGGGCCGCATGGCGCGGGTCGCACAGCACCCGAATGGCGCGCCCGTGATCGTCGATTACGCACACACGCCGGACGCGCTCGAGACCGTTCTCGCGGCGCTAAGGCCGCATTGCCGCGGGCGCTTGATCGTCGCGTTCGGATGCGGCGGCGACCGGGATCCCGGCAAGCGGCCGATGATGGGCGAAATTGCCGCGCGAAGGGCCGATATCGTCATCGTCACGGATGACAACCCGCGTTCGGAAGACGCGGCGTCGATCCGCCGCGCCATTCTCGCGGCCTGCCCCGGCGCGCGCGAAATCGGCGATCGCGCCCATGCGATCGCCGAGGCGCTGGCGCTTCTCGAATCCGGCGATCTGCTTCTGCTGGCGGGCAAGGGACACGAAAGCGGGCAAATCGTCGGCAGCACGGTCCTGCCGTTCGACGATGCCGAGGTCGCGCGGGCGGCCGTCGCTTCGTTGCAGAGGCGCCCCTCGTGAGCCCGTTATGGACGGCTGCCGAAGCCGAAGCCGCTGCGGGCGGACAGAGTACATGCGACTGGACCGCGACAGGCATCTCGATCGACAGCCGCTCCCTTTCGCGCGGCGATCTTTTCGTGGCGCTCGCAGGCCCAAGGTTTGACGGGCATGACTTCGTCGCGGACGCGCTGGCGCGCGGTGCGTGCGCGGCAATCGTGACGCATGTGGCCGATAAGCTTGGGCCGGACGCGCCGCTCCTTGTGGTACCCGACACCCAGGCGGCGCTCGAGGGATTGGGTCGCGCCGCGCGCAGACGGGCGCCCGCGACCGTTGTCGGGGTCACTGGCAGCGTCGGCAAGACCGGCACGAAGGAAGCATTGCGCCGCGCCTTCGAGCGCCAGGGACGAACGGCAGCTTCGACCGGCAGCCTCAACAATCAATGGGGCGTTCCTCTGTCGCTGGCACGCATGCCGCGCGACACGAGCTTCGGCGTGTTCGAGATGGGAATGAATCATCCGGGCGAGATCGAGGCGCTGACCCAACTCGTGCGGCCTGACGTTGCCGTGATCACGACGATCGAGCCAGCGCATCTCGGATTCTTCCCTTCGGTCGAAGCCATCGCCGACGCGAAAGCGGAAATCTTCACTGGCGTGGAACCGCGCGGTGCCGCCGTGCTGAACCGCGACAACCCGCATTACGGCCGCCTTGCCGACGCGGCTGAGGCGAAGGGGATTATGCGCGTCCTGGGTTTCGGCGGACATCCCGAAGCCCAGGTGCGGCTGGTGGACTGCCATCTTCATGCGACCGCAAGCGCGGTCACCGCCACAGTGATGGGCGAGATCATCGACTATTGCGTCGGGATTCCCGGCCGTCACTGGGTCATGAACAGCCTTGCCGTGCTGGCCGCGGTGAAGGCGGCCGGCGGCGACGTCGGCGCGGCCGCAGCAGCCTTGGGCGGGATCGAGCCCTTGGCAGGGCGCGGTCAGCGTCACAAAGTGGAAGTGCGTGGCGGCAGCGCCGACCTCATCGACGAGAGCTACAACGCTAGCCCCGCCTCGATGCGAGCTGCCTTTGCCGTGTTGGCTGCAAACGTGCCCGACCGCGGCGCCCGCCGCATCGCGGTCTTGGGCGACATGCTCGAGCTCGGCGACGCGTCACAGGACCTTCACGCCGAGCTGGCGCGTCCCCTCGTCGAAGCGGACACGGATTTGGTCTTCACGGTCGGGCGCGACATGCGCGCCCTTCACGACGCTCTGCCGACGAAGCGGCGCGGCGCTCATACGGCGACCGCCTCGGAAATGGCGGCGCTTCTGCCGGACCGGCTCGCGCCCGGCGACGTCGTCATGGTGAAAGGATCGGCCGGGAGCCGCATGGGCATCGTGGTTCAGCGTCTGGTCGCGGGCCAAATGGTCGCCGCGAGCAAGGACTAGCTGGCATGCTCTATCAGCTCCTTGCCCCGCTCGCCGATCGGTTCGAACCATTCAACCTGTTCCGCTACCTGACCTTTCGCTCGGGCGGCGCGGTTATGACGTCGCTTTTTCTCAGCTTTGCGCTCGGACCGCGCATCATTGCATGGCTGCGAAAAAAGCAGCGCGAGGGCCAACCAATCCGCACCGACGGTCCCGAGAGCCACCTCCTCACAAAAAAGGGAACGCCCACGATGGGCGGCTTCCTGATCCTGTTGGCGCTCGTCGTCTCGACCGTCCTGTGGGCCGATCTCAGCAGCGGCTATATCTGGGTGACGCTGTTCGTGACGGTCGGCTTCGGCGCGGTCGGCTGCCTTGACGATTATCAGAAGCTGACGCGCCGTTCGTCGCGCGGGATTTCCGGACGCCAGAAGCTTCTGGCCGAGCTCGTGATCGGGCTGATCGGTGCCGTCGCCATCGTCTTGCTGACCCACGGTCCGCTCGGTACCTCGTTCGCCATTCCGTTCTTCAAGAGCGCTTTGTTCAATCTGGGCTGGTTCTTCGTGCCCGTGGCCGCATTTGTAATGACCGGGGCCTCGAACGCCGTCAACCTGACCGACGGGCTCGATGGGCTGGCGATCGTGCCGGCGATGATTGCCGCAGGCTGCTTCGCGCTGATCGCCTATCTTGTCGGCAATACCGTCTTCGCGAACTACTTGCAGATCAACCACGTCGCCGGCAGCGGCGAGCTTGCCGTGTTTTGCGCCGCCATGGTGGGATCGGCGTTGGGGTTCCTTTGGTTCAACGCTCCGCCCGCCATGGTCTTCATGGGCGACACCGGATCGCTTGCGATCGGCGGCGCGCTGGGCGTCGTCGCCGTCATCACCAAGCATGAGCTTGTGCTTGCCATCATTGGCGGGCTCTTCGTGCTGGAAACGGTGTCCGTGATCGTGCAGGTCGCAAGCTTCAAGCTGACGGGCCGCCGCGTGTTCCGCATGGCGCCGCTTCACCATCATTTCGAAAAGAAGGGATGGCAGGAGCCGACCATCGTCATCCGGTTCTGGATCATCGCCTCGATCCTCGCGATCGCCGGCCTCTCGAGCCTGAAGCTGAGGTGACGCGATGATCGAGGTCACCGCCTTCCGCAAGGAACGGGTCGCCGTGCTGGGCTTGGCGCGCTCGGGCCTCGCCGCGGCGCGCGCCTTGGCTGCGGGCGGTGCACAGGTACTGGCATGGGATGACGCGGCGTCTCGGCGCGAGGAAGCGATCGAGGCCGGCATTCCGGTCGCCGACCTGGCGCGCCAAGACCTTGCCGGCATTCGCGCGCTCGTGCTGTCGCCGGGAATCCCGCACCGCTTTCCAACCCCGCATCCCGTGGCCGCGCGCGCGCGATCCTTTGGAATTCCCATCATCGGCGACATCGAACTCTTGGCGCGCAGCCGAGCCGGTTCGCGCTTTGTCGGCATCACCGGCACCAACGGCAAATCCACGACGACGGCGCTTCTGGGCCACACGCTGCGCCAAGCCGGCCGCACCGTCGCCGTCGGAGGCAATATCGGCGTGCCTGCGCTCATGCTCGAGCCGCTCGGCCCCGACGGCATCTACGTCCTCGAGATGAGCTCCTATCAGCTCGAATTGGTCGACACGCTCGCCTTCGACGTCGCGATATTGCTCAACATCACACCGGACCATCTCGACCGTCATGGCGGCATGGAGGGATATATCGCCGCAAAGGAGCGCATCTTCGCGCGCCAGCGGGCAAACCAATGCGCGATCGTCGGCGTCGACGATCCGCCGTCCCGCGCCATCGCCGACCGCCTCGCCGCCGAAAAGACGCGCCGCGTCATCCGTATCAGCGGTCGAGGCGGGCGCCTTGAAGGACATCAGAATCCGCAGGATACGGAAGCCGCCCTCGCCGCGGCGCGGTTCCTGGGCCTCTCCGACGCCGAAGCGGGCGCCGGCATCGCCAGCTTCTCCGGCCTCGAGCATCGTTTGGAGCACGTCGCCACCATCGAGGGCGTCACCTATGTCAACGACTCGAAAGCGACCAATGCCGAGGCCGTGGCGAACGCGCTCGCCCATATCGACGCGGTTCACTGGATCGCCGGTGGTCGCGCCAAGGAAGGCGGAATCACGTCGCTCACCTCATACTTCCCGCACCTGCGACACGCCTATCTGATCGGCGAGGCCGCCCCGGAGTTCGCCAGGACGCTCGCCGGCAAGGTGCCGTTCACAATGGTCGGCGATCTCGAATCCGCGGTCGCGGCGGCCCACGCTGCGGCTCGACCACATGACACCGTGTTGCTGTCCCCCGCCTGCGCATCGTTCGATCAATTTCGTGATTTCGAGGCCCGCGGCGAGCGGTTCCGCGCGCTGGTCGAAGCCTTACCAGGAAGGCGAGCATGAATTTCGCGCGTACCGATCAAAGCGCCGTGGCGCAGTGGTGGTGGACGGTCGACCGCTGGACACTCTTGGCAATCGCGGTGCTCATCGGGTTTGGCTCGCTGATGGTGATGGCCGCGAGCCCGGCCGTCGCCGTGCGCATCGGCGCCGACCAGCTCCATTTCGTGAAGCGTTATTTCGCCGTGCTGCCGTTCACGATTGCGATGATGTTTGTCATCTCGCTGCAAAGCCCACGCAACATCCGGCGCATCGCGGGCATCGGCTTCATCATCTCCATGGTTCTTCTTGCTTACACCTTTGTCGGCGGGGTTGAGATCAAGGGCGCCCGGCGGTGGATCGAGATACCGGGATTGTCCATTCAACCGTCAGAATTCGTGAAGCCGACCTTCGCGGTCGTTTCGGCATGGCTCTTTGCCCAATACCGGCTCAACCCGGGCTTTCCCGGCCACTTTATCGCGATGGGGCTCTTCGCCCTGGTGGTAACGCTGCTGATCAAGCAACCCGACCTTGGCATGGCCGCCGTCGTCTCGCTGGTCTGGTTCACGCAGTTCTTCCTCGCCGGCCTCAGGGTCTATTGGGTAGTCACCGGAATCATCGCCGGCGGCGCCGGCATGGTCGGTGCCTATCTCATGCTGCCGCACGTTGCGAGCCGGATTGATCGGTTCGTCAATCCAGCAAGTGGCGACAGTTACCAGGTAGACCGGTCCATGGAAGCTTTCGCCAATGGCGGGCTGTGGGGGCGCGGCCCGGGCGAAGGCACAGTGAAGGAATACCTGCCCGACGCGCACGCCGATTTCGTCTTCGCAGTGGCCGGCGAGGAACTTGGCCTGTTCGTTTGCCTCGCGATCGTCGCGATCTTCGCGTTCGTTGTGCTGCGCGGATTCGCGCGCCTGATGCAGGAAGGCAATCTGTTCGTCGTGCTCGCGGCGACCGGGCTCCTTGTCCAGTTCGGCCTGCAAGCGGTCATCAACATGGCCTCATCGCTCCACCTCATGCCAACCAAAGGGATGACCTTGCCGTTCATCTCCTATGGCGGTTCTTCGATGCTGTCCTTGGGGTTGGGCATGGGCATGGCGCTCGCGCTGACGCGAAGACGCTTTGGTGGCGGCGAATGAACCGGCGCCCCATCATCCTCGCTGCCGGCGGGACTGGCGGCCATATGTTCCCGGCCGAAGCGTTGGCCCGCGAGCTGCTGACGCGTGGCTGGCAAGTCGCGCTCGTCACTGACCGGCGCGGCGAAGCGTTCGGCGACCGGGTTGCGGGCGTGACGCTCCATCGTATCCGCGCCGGACGGCTGGGCGAGGGCGTCGTCGCCAAGATGGCGGCGGTTGCGGACATGGCGCTGGGAACGCTTGCAGCAGGACGCCTGCTGCGCGCTCTAGCGCCCGCGGCAATTGTCGGGTTCGGCGGATATCCCTCGGTCCCGACGATGCTTTCCGCGAGCCGCCTTGGCATCGCCAGCGTGTTGCACGAGCAGAATGCCATCCTTGGCCGCGCAAATCGCCTCCTCGCGGCCCGTGTCGGCACGATTGCCACCTCGTTCCCAGGCATGCGGGCGAACACGCGCGCTCGCATCGTTGAAGTCGGCAATCCGGTCCGGCCAGAGATCGCCGCCCTGCGACACGCCGCTTACACGCCCCCCGGTCCCGAGGGTCCGATCCAGATCCTGGTCATCGGCGGCAGCCAAGGCGCGCGGATCTTGAGCGCCGTTGTCCCGGCCGCCCTGGCACTTCTCGATCCGGCACTCCGGAAACGGCTCCAGGTCGTGCAGCAGGCGCGTAGCGAAGATTTGGCGGAGGTTCGCCGCAGCTATCAGGCTTCCGGCATCGCTGCCGAGACCGCCACCTTCTTCGACGACATCCCCTTGCGACTGCAGCGCGCTCAGATCGTCGTCTCGCGCGCCGGCGCATCGACCGTCGCCGAACTCACCACGATCGGCCGTCCTGCCATTCTGGTCCCCTATCGTTATGCCGTCGATGATCACCAGACGGCCAACGCGCGTGCGCTCGAGGGTGCGGGCGCGGCATGGATGTTCGGCGAAGGCGGCTTCACGCCGGAGCGGATCGCGGCGGCGCTCACATCCTTGCTGGCGACGCCCGACGCGCTTTCCCATGCCGCAGCAGCCTCCCATCGCCTGGGTCGGCCCGATGCGGCAGGCCATCTTGCCGATCTGGCCGTGATAGCCGCCGGCGGCAGCAATGGGCACGCGCCGATCCAAGGGGAGCACGCCGCATGAGAGCGCTTCCGCTCGACATTGGCACCATCCACTTCGTCGGCATTGGCGGCATCGGCATGAGCGGCATTGCCGAAATCCTGCACAATCTCGGCTACGCCGTGCAGGGCAGCGACGTGGCCGACGGCGCCAACGTGCGACGGCTGCAGTCACTAGGCATTCAAGTGGCGATCGGTCACCGCGCGGACAATCTCGGCAGCGCGCAGGTCGTGGTGGTCTCATCCGCGGTGGGCAAAGGCAATCCCGAGGTGCAGGCGGCGCGCGCGCATCTCATTCCGGTGGTCCGCCGCGCGGAAATGCTCGGCGAGCTGATGCGACTCAAATGGTCGATCGCGGTGGCCGGCACGCACGGCAAGACCACGACCACGTCGCTTGTCGGAACGCTTCTCGATGCGGCGAAACTCGATCCGACCGTCATCAATGGCGGCATCATCAACGCCTATGGGACCAACGCGCGTCTCGGCGCCGGGGACTGGATGGTGGTCGAGGCTGA
>DATJLY010000530.1:0-3675 GCA_035509095.1 Allostellaceae bacterium
CGGTGGGCTCGCCGCACTGCTTGCAATAGACCGCGTCGGATACGAGCTCGTGACCACATCGATGGCATCGCTTGAGCCTCATCAGAGCCTGCCGGCTTCATCGCAGCTCGCCGGATTGACCATCGATTCCGCGAGAGGCGCGGATTGCATTTCGGCTAAAGCTCGAAGTCGGCGGCTTCCAAAAGTCGAGCGACGCGGAAGAGGAAGCGATTACCGAGCACGCCGTCGACCACGCGATGATCATAGGACAGCGTCAGGTACATGATCGAGTGAATCGCGATGGCGTCAGCGCCGTCGACCTCGATCACCACGGGACGCTTCTTGATTTCACCCATCCGCAGGATACCGATTTGCGGCTGATTGATAATCGCGATGCCGAACAGGTTGCCTTCGCGGCCGGGATTGGTGAGCGTGAAGCTGCCGCCGGCGAGATCGTCGGCGGTGATCTTCCTGTCGGCGGCGCGGCGGGCGAAATCGTCGATTTGCGCGGCGAGCCCGACCAGAGATTTCTGATCGGCCTGCTTGATCACGGGCACCACCAGGCCTTCTTCGGTATCGACCGCGATACCGAGATTGATGTCCTTGCGAATCACCAGCGAATCGCCGGTCACGGCGGCGTTCATGCGGGGGAATTCCTTGAGCGCACGCACCGCAGCCATCGCGACCATCGGCAGGAACGTCAGGCCGAAGCCGTGGCGCGCCTGGAAGGCGGCTTTGTTCTTGTCGCGCCATTGGGCGGCGCGGGTCATGTCGACCTCCGCGACCGTGCCGACGTGAGGCGAATGGGTCTTGGAATAGACCATGTGCTCGGCGATGAGCTTTCGCCGACGCGAGAAAGGCTCGACTTGGTCACCCTCGCGGGGTTCATAGAGGAACTGGCGCGGGATGATGCCGGGGGCGGCAGGGGCAGCGCCCGCGACCGCGGGCGCTGCCCCTGCCGCGCGCGACGGCGACGGCGGGGCGGTGCGTGCAGCACCGGTGGCCGAGGCACCCTGCTTGGCACTTTCCATGTAGGAGATGACGTCGCGCTTGGTGACGCGGCCGCCCAGCCCGGTGCCGCGGATAGCACCGACGTCGATGTTGTATTCGGCCGCCATCTTCATCACCACCGGCGAGAAGCGGGCGGGCTGGCCGCCGTTGCCGTCGCGCGGCTGGAGTGGCGCGCTCAGGCGCGCCGCGGAAGCCGGGGCGGACGCTGCCTGCGCCGCCTCGACCGGACGCGCGGGGCGCTCGGCGGGCGGCGGTTGCGGCGCGGGTTGCGGGCTTGGTTTAGGCGGCGGGGGCGCAGCCGCTTTTTCGGGCGCAGGTCGAGGCGCGGTCGGCGCGGCGGCCTTGCCGGCTTCATCGATCACCGCGAGCAGCGCGCCGACCGGCAGCGTCTGCCCTTCGCTTGCGATAATCTTGGTGATCACTCCGGCGGCGGGCGACGGGATTTCCGCGTCGACCTTGTCGGTCGAGATTTCGACCAGCGGCTGATCCTCCTGGACCTTATCGCCGACGTTGATCAGCCACTTCGAAACGGTTCCCTCGACTACGCTCTCCCCCATCTGGGGCATGATTACATCGACCGGCATGTGCGTTTCAGTAAGCGGCCAGGCTGCGGGCCGCGGCTACGATCTTGTTGGTGTTGGGGAGGATGAACTCCTCGAGCGGCGGGCTGAAGGCGTTGTGCGTATCGGCCATCGCCAGGCGCCGCACGGGGCCGTCGAGATGCTCGAAGGCGTGCTCGGCGATAATCGCGGCGACCTCGCCGCCGATGCCGCCGGTCAGGCGATCTTCGTGCACGATCAGCACCTTGCCGGTTTTTTTCGCGGTGGCGATTATCGCCTCGCGGTCGAGCGGCAAGAGCGTGCGGAGATCGAGGACTTCAACCGAGAGATTGTCTTCCTTCTCGAGGATGCGCGCGGCGTCGAGCGACTGATGCATCGTGCCGCCGTAGGTGATGATCGACAGGTCGCTGCCGGGATGGCGGTTCTCGGCAACGCCAATCGGCACGGTGAAATCGCCCTCGGGCAGGTCTTCCTTGATACTGCGATAGAGGCGCTTGTGCTCGAAGTAGACCACCGGGTCGTCGTCGCGAATCGCGGATTTGAGCAGGCCCTTGGCGTCGTAGGCGGTAGCGGGACACAGCACCTTGAGGCCCGGCACGCGCGTGAACCAGGCTTCGGGATTCTGCGAATGGAAAATCGCGCCGTGGACGCCGGAACCCGACGGCGACCGCACAACCATCGGGCAGGAGGCGTGTCCGCCGTGGCGATAGCGCAAGGTTGCGGCCATGTTGGCGATCTGATCGAAGCCGCAGGAGATGAAGTCGGCGAATTGCATCTCGACCACCGGCCTCATTCCGAGCACGGCGGAGCCGACGGCGGCGCCCACGATCAGAGTCTCGGCGATCGGGGTATCGATCACGCGCTGCTCGCCGAACGCTTCGAGTAATCCTTCGGTGACTTTGAAGGCGCCACCGAGCTCGGCGACGTCTTCGCCCATCACGTAGACGTTTTCGTCGCGGCGCATCTCTTCGTGCAGCGCCTGGTTGATGGCTTTCAGGTAGGTGACTTCCATTTGGTCAGCTTCGCTGGTTGTTGTTGGTCGCGGAGGGGCCGACCGGGGTTGCGTAGAGGTCCTCGAGCGCCTCGGGCCCTTCGGGCCATCGGCTCTGCTCGGCAAAATCGACCGCGCCCTGAATTATTCCGTGCACACGCTCATCGAATTGCTCGCGCAGGCGGCGGATGTCCTGGCCTTTTTTCTCGAGATAGAACTCGAAGCGATGGATAGGGTCGCGGCTCTCCCATTCGAGCACTTCTTCCTTGGTGCGATAGAGCGCGGGGTCATGCTCGCTGTGGCCGTGATAGCGATAGGTTTTGCATTCGATCAGCACGGGGCCGCCGCCGGCGCGGGTTTTCTCGGTGACGCGCTCGGTCAGGTCGAGCACTTCGAGCAGGTCGTTGCCGGAGCAGGTGTGGCCGCGGAAGCCGTAAGCCTGCGCGCGGTCGGCAACGTCTTCGACCGCCATCTGCTTTTCCAGCGGAGTTGAATAGGCGTAGCGATTGTTCTCGCAGACGAACACCACCGGCAGCTTCTGCACGCCCGCGAAGTTCATCGCTTCGTGCACGTCGCCGCGGGAGGACGCGCCTTCGCCGAAAAAGGCGACCGCGACGTTGGGCTGTTTCTTGACGCGGAACTTGAGCGCGGCGCCGACCGCGACCGGCAGCGAGGAGCCGAGCATCGAGGTCGAGCCGAAAATTCCGTGCTCGAGGTCGCCGGCGTGGAGGCCGGAGTCCTTGCCGCGAGAAAGGCCGGTCGCCTTGGCCATCAACTGCGCCATCAACTGCCCCGGATCGACGCCGCGGATCAGGAAGGCGCCGAGATCGCGATGAAGAGGCGAAACGAAGTCGCCCTCCTGAAGCGGGGCGCAGATGCCGGTAACGATGGCTTCCTGGCCGGCGCCGGAATAGACGCCGCCGAGGATCTTGTTCTGGCGATGCAGCCGCGAGACCCGCTCCTCAAAGGCGCGGATGAGCTTCATCCAGTAATAGAGCTGAACATCGTGCTCGCCCCGGGTGGCGCTGGCAGCGGCTGCTCCGTCGTGTTCGGTCATCGCACTCCGCTTCTCTTCGCGGCAGGATTCAATCAACCGCGGATCTCCAGACTATCCCAACCGCCGTGGTGCCCGCA
>DATJLY010000531.1:0-4090 GCA_035509095.1 Allostellaceae bacterium
GGCTGAACACCAGATTGATTGGCATAAACAATCGTAATTTGAAGACGTTGAAGACCGATATTGCGACAACGGAGCAACTCGCGGCGCACGCGCCCCGAGACCGGCTGCTGGTGAGCGAGAGCGGGCTCGCTTCGCCCCGGGACCTGACGCGCATGGCGACCGCAGGAGCGAGCTGCTTCCTGGTCGGCGAGGCGCTGATGCGGCAGGACGACGTGGAGCTGGCGACGCGCCGGCTGCTGACGCGGGAACGGATCGGCGCATGAGCGACCTCACCCATCTCGATCAGCACGGCAATGCCCGCATGGTCGATGTCGGCGGCAAGGACGAGACCGAGCGCGTGGCCATAGCGACCGGCACGATCTCCATGCAGCCTAATACGTTGGAGCTCATTCTTGCAGGAAAACTTCCAAAAGGCGATGTGCTGGCCGCGGCCCGCATCGCCGGCATCATGGCGGCCAAGCGGACGCCCGATCTGATCCCGCTGTGCCATCCGCTGGCGCTGAGCGCCGTCGACGTGGCGCTGGAAGGGGATCGCGCGCGTTCCTTGATCGAGATCACGGCGACGTGCCGCATCAAGGGCCGCACCGGCGTGGAAATGGAAGCGCTGACAGCGGTTTCCGTGGCGGCGCTCACGATCTACGACATGGGCAAGTCGGTGGACCGGGGCATGCGCATCGGCGATATCCACTTGATCCACAAATCAGGCGGAAAATCTGGTACTTATGAGGCTTCACGATGATTTCAGTCGAGGAAGCGAAGGATCGTCTGCTGGCGCCGCTCAAGCCGCTCGGCGTCGAGACCGTATCGCTTGCCGAGGCGTGCGGCCGGGTCCTTGCCGAGGACGTGGCGGCGCGCCGGACCCAGCCGCCTTTCGCCGTCTCGGCGATGGACGGCTATGCCGTGCGCGCGGCCGACGTGGCGCGCGTGCCGGCCGAGCTCGAAGTGATCGGCGCGGTGCCGGCGGGGCAGAATTTTGCCGGGACGGTCGGGCCGGGCAAGGCGGTGCGCATCTTCACCGGCGCGCCCGTCCCCGACGGGGCCGACGCGATCGTCATCCAAGAGGATGCCGACCGGCGCGGCGATCTCGTCGTGGTGCGCGAAGGCGCGCCCGCGGGCCGCTATGTCCGGCCGGCCGGGCTCGATTTCAGCGCCGGCGCGGTGGGTCTCAAAGGTGGGCGACGCCTTACCGCGCGGGATGTCGGCCTCGCCGCCGCCATGAACCGGCCGTGGCTCCTCGTCTATCGCCGGCCGCGCGTCGCGATCCTGCCGACCGGCGACGAGGTGGTGATGCCGGGCGACCCGGTCGGGCCCAATCAGATCGTGAGCTCGAACGCGCTGGCGCTGGGCGGGCTCGTCCAAGGGATCGGCGGCCTGCCGGTGCAATTGCCGATCGCGCCAGACGACAATGCGTCGCTGCAGCGGATCGCCGACGGCGCCGCCGGGGCGGACATGCTGATCACCACGGGCGGCGCCTCGGTCGGCGAGCACGACCTCGTGCGCGAGGCGCTGGGCCAGACCGGCCTCGCGATCGATTTCTGGTCCGTGGCGATGCGGCCGGGAAAGCCGCTCATGGTGGGGCGGTTCCGCGACACGCCGATGATCGGGCTGCCGGGAAACCCGGTCTCGACCCTGGTCTGCGCGCTCCTCTTCGTGAAGCCCGCGATCGAGCGGCTGCAAGGTCTGATCGCGCCCGATGGGCCGCAGCCCCGCGCGCGGCTCAAAGTGACGCTCGGGGCCAATGACCGGCGCCAGGATTATCTGCGCGCGCGGCTGACCCGCGCGGCCGACGGGACCGACGAGGTGGAGCCGTTCCGCACCCAGGACAGTTCGATGATGTCGCTGCTGGCGGCGGCCGACTGCCTGGTGATCCGCAAGCCCAACGCGCCGCCTGCCGAGCCGGGCGACTGGGTGGATATCGTTCCGCTCTCGGGCGATATGTCGGGAATTTGATGCAACTCATGCTTGACGGAGAAATGGAACTAAACTAGAACTTCGGTCAGTTGTCGATTTGTTCCAGGCTTCGGCGCACGAGGGGGCCATGCTGACCAAGAAGCAGTTTGAGCTGTTGATCTTCGTCAACCGGCGACTCAAGGAGTCGGGCGTGTCCCCCTCGTTCGAGGAGATGAAGGACGCGCTGGGGCTCAAATCCAAATCGGGCATCCACCGGCTCATCAGCGGTCTGGAAGAGCGCGGATTCATCCGGCGCCTTGCTCACCGCGCCCGTGCGCTCGAAGTGGTGCGGCTGCCGGAAGACACCGCCGTCGCGACACGCACCCGCTCGCCCGCGCCCGCCTCGCCCGACCGCGGCCGGTTCTCGCCGACCGTCATCCACGGCGATTTCAAGACCGCGCTGCCCGGCGCTCCGGTCGGCACCGGCGACACGGTGCAGATCCCGCTCTATGGCCGCATCGCCGCCGGCACGCCGATCGAGGCGCTGCGCGACCAGAACCAGATCGATGTTCCCACCGGATTGCTGGGGAATGGGGAGCATTACGCGCTCGAAGTCGCGGGCGACAGCATGATCGAAGCCGGCATCTTCGACGGCGACACGGTCCTCATTCAGCGCTGCGACACCGCCGAGACCGGAAGCATCGTGGTGGCGCTCGTCGACAACAACGAAGCGACCTTGAAGCGGCTCAGGAAGCGCGGCGATTCGATCGCGCTCGAGCCCGCGAACAAGGCCTATGAGACGCGCATCTTCGGTCCCGACCGGGTGAAAGTGCAGGGCCGCCTCATTGGGCTTCTGCGCCGGTACTGAAGCCGCGCGCGGGGACCCAGGGCCGCGCCCCTTGCCAGGCCCGCACGGTCTCGACCCGGATACGCCCCGGATCGAGCCAGATCGCGGTGCCGCCTTTTTGCCAGGCATCGATGCGGTCGATGACGCGCGCGCCATGGCAGACGCGGTGCGAGGCGAAGGGGCTTACGACGAGGTCGGCGGTGCCGCATTCCTCGGCCAGCACGCCGCCATCGCGCACGAGCGCCACCACCTGCCCCTGGGCGCGATAAAGGCACGCCTCGCCGTCGCAGCGAAGCGCGCCGTCCGCCGCGGCGCCTTGCTCGGGCCACGGCTCGCCGACGCTCGCGCCAAGGCGGCGCGCGGTCTCGGACGCGGTGCGCTCGGCCTTGCGGGTTGACGGGAGATAGCTCCCATCGGGCGCGCGCACCGCGACGGTGCGGCCGTCGCTCCAGATCATCAGGTCCGGCGGGCGCTCGAACGCGATCGCGAGATAGCCCGCCGCCATCGGCAAAAGGCCGAGCCACCGCCAGCGTCGTTGCCAGATGCAAAGCCACAACCCGCCCAGCGCCAGAAGCATCAGCGACCCGGACGCCATGCTGGGCACGGTGACGACCGCGTCGGGCCAGGACGTCACCCAGCGCGCCACGGCGGCGATCGCCGCGATCCCGTCGCTCATCGGGCGGAGCGCCAGCGCCTCGAGATGAAGCGGCATCAAGAGGCAGGAGAGGATCGCGCACGGCATCACCCAGAAACCGGTGATCGGCACCGCGATCGCGTTCGCGACGATCGAATAGATCGGGAAGCGGTTGAAGTAGAAGATCGTGAACGGCATGGTCGCAAGCGTCGTCACGACTGTCGTCAGGGTGATGCCGAAGACATAAAGCGCGACGCGCCGTCCCGGCCCCGCGTGCGTGTGCCATTGCGCAAGCCTCGGCCGCATCGCCTCATAGCACGCGATGAGCGCCGCGACGGCCGCGAACGACATCTGGAAGCTGGGTCCGGTGGCGCTTTCGGGCGTCATCAGCAGGATGGCCGCTGCCGCCACCGCGACCCCGCGCGCCGACACGTTGACGCGGTCCACCAGCACGGCGAGCAGCCCCAGCCCGATCATCACGAACGCGCGGCGCGACGAGACCGTGGCGCCCGAGAGCAGCATGTAGCCGAACGCCAGCGCGAGCGATGCGGCCGCCGCGTATTTCTTGGTCGGATGATAAAGCGCGACGCGCGGCACGAGCGCCAGGAGCGCACGCAGCGCGAAGAAGCCGATGCCCGCGACCATTCCCATGTGCAGGCCCGCGATGACCAGGATGTGCGCAAGGCCCGCGTTGCGGAACGCGTCGGCATCTGCGGCCG
>DATJLY010000532.1:0-2707 GCA_035509095.1 Allostellaceae bacterium
GAAGGGCCCGGACGGGAAGCCCTACCTGAAGCTCGGCGACCTCGCGCTGAAAGACCACGGCGACGCCTATGCCGATCAATGCCACATGAATTGAGTGCCGCCGCCGGAAGACCGGGCTCACCAACGAATTCTTAACCAGCCGCAACCTACGATTGCAGAGTCGGACTTGGGCGCCCTTCGGTCGGGGGTGGCATGGCGAAGATTCTCGTGATCGAAGACGATGTCATGTTGCGCAACACCATCGAGAAGATTCTGCGGCATGGCGGCTTCGAGGTCGTGCTCGCCGAAGATGGCGCGCGCGGCCTGACGAGCTTCCGGTCCGAGCGGCCGGACCTCGTGCTGACCGACATCATCATGCCGGAGCGCGAAGGGATCGCCACGATCGTCGAGATCAGGCGCGAGCGCCCCGACGCCAAGATCATCGCGATGTCGGGCGGCGGCCGCATCGGCAGCGCCGATTTCCTCGGCATGGCGCGCAAGCTCGGCGCCGACGACATCATTGCGAAGCCGTTCCTGCCACAGGACCTGATCGGCCGCATCACCGCCTGCCTAAGCGGCACTTGAGCCTCGCTTGACGCAGCCCGCAAAACCGGCCGCCGAACGGACCTCGCTGTTCACCGCCGACTTCGCGCAGAAGCTGAAGACGGTTGTCGGCACGCGCGAGGCGAGCACCGTCCAGGCGGGCCGGGTCAGCATCATCGGCCTCGACCAGGTGAAGGACCGGCTCGGCGACAAATGGCACAGACTCGCCGACCGGGCCGCGCGCATCGTGCGGAACACGATCGAGCGCCACTTGGCGCCCGGAGACATCTTCAGCTCCTTCCAGGAGACCAACTACGTCATCGTGTTCGCCAAGCTTGGCGCCGAGGCGGCGCGGGTGAAATGCATCCTGATTGCCGACGAGGTGATGAAGGCGCTGTTCGGTGAGGAAGGTGGCGACCTCATCACGATCGACACCGATGTGGTGGGATTGGACCGCTTCGGCTTTGATGCCAAGGCGGCCGATACGGGCGCGGACGAGCTCGATTTCGAAGAGGTCCCTGACGCGCCGCCACCGCCGCCGCCCGCGCCCTTGCATCGCCGGCGCGACATGATGGACCGGATCCGGTTCACGTTTCGACCGATGTGGGACAAGTCGCACGACGTGCTTTCCACATATCTGTGCGTCCCGGTCGATCAATATCGTGACATGGAGATCGAGCTCGGTCACGACCCGGAAGCGATGGCGCGGCTCGACGAGGCGCAGCAGCAGCATGTGCTGCGCGAGCTTGCCCGCATCGAAAGCGAGGGCGATCGGCTTCTCATCACGCTGCCGGTCCATTACGAGACCCTGGCGCTGTCATCGCAGCGGCGGCGCTATCAGCAGGCGCTTCAAGACGGGCTCACGCCGCAGGCGGCGCGGCTGCTCGTCATCGAGATCGCCGACGTGCCCGAGGGCGTGCCGCAATCCCGCGTGGTGCAGCTCGTTTCGCCCTTGAAGCCGGTGTGCCGGGCCATGGTCGCGCGTCTCAAGATCGAGGCCACGGATTTCACCGCGCTCCGCGGCTCCGGCGTCAGCGCGGTTGGATGCAGCCTCACCGGCATCACGCTGTCCGAGCCGACCATCATGCAGCACATGAACCGCTTCAACCGCGAAGCGGAGAAGGCCAGCCTGCCGACCTATATTCACGGGGTCCGCACGGTCAGCCTCGCCACGGCCGCGGTCGGCGCCGGGTTCCGCTATCTCGACGGTCCCGGCGTCGCCAAGCTGGTCGAGCGGCCGGAGCGGGTCGTGGGCTTCAACCTCATGGACGTCTACCGCCCGGTGCTGCGCGAGTAGCGCATATCCATTGACAAGCCTGGCCCCTGCGGGTCCCATCGGGTCATGCTGACGTCTGCGGGGACCCCGGCGCTGCGGCGCGCGGCGGTCTCGGTGCTGGATTTGCTGCTGCCGCCGCATTGCCTCAAATGCGGCGGCGCGGTGAGCCATGCCCAGGGCCTGTGCCCGTCCTGCTGGCGTGCCATCACTTTTCTCGCCACGCCGTGCTGCGATTGCTGCGGCATGCCGTTCGCCTATGACCAGGGACCCGGATCATTGTGCGGCGCGTGCGTCCGCGCGCCTCATTCCTTCGCCCAGGCGCGCGCCGCCATGGTCTATGACGACGAGAGCCGGCGCCTGGTGCTGGCGTTCAAGCATGGCGACAAGCTGCACCTGGCGCCGGCCTTGGGCGCCTGGATGCGGCGGGCGGGCGCCGAGTTCCTAAGCCGGTGCGACGTGCTCATCCCGGTGCCGCTCCATTGGACCCGTCTCTTCGCCCGGCGCTACAACCAGGCGGCGGTGCTGGCCCATGCGTTGGCGGCGCCAGGCGGGCCCCAAGTGGGCGCCGATTGGCTGGTGCGCCGGCGCCGGACGCCGTCGCAAGGCAAGCGCAGCGAAGCGGCCCGGCGCCGCAACGTCGCGGGCGCCTTCGCGATGAAGCCCGGCCGCGCCGTGACCGGCCGGCATGTCGTGCTGATCGACGACGTTTTCACCACCGGCGCCACTCTCGACGAGTGCGCACGGGTGTTGGTGCGGGCGGGCGCGGCGCGGGTCGACGCGCTGACGCTTGCGAGAACGGTGCGCGAGGAGACTTGAGTTCGGGGCACCGATGCCCCAAATGGATGCGCGAGGACCAAAATCATGGCACGGGTTGAAATCTATTCCACGATGTTCTGCGGCTATTGCGCG
>DATJLY010000533.1:0-3170 GCA_035509095.1 Allostellaceae bacterium
AGGCCGCACGTCGTCCACGAGACGGTGCGCGCCGAGGCGAACGCGCGCCGCGCCGGAACGTCTGCCACGAAGAGCCGTGGGCTCGTCTCCGGCGGCCGTTCGAAGCCGTGGCGCCAGAAAGGCACCGGCCGCGCGCGCCAGGGCAGCCTGCGCTCGCCGCAATTCCGGGGCGGCGCCGTGATCTTCGGGCCGGTGGTCCGGAGCCACGAATTCGGTCTCCAGAAGAAGGTGCGGCGGCTCGCGCTCAAGACCGCTTTGTCGGCAAAGCAGGCCGAGGGCAAGCTCGTCGTGCTCGACCGGGCGGCGGCGGACGCGCCCAAGACCGGCGCGCTTGCCGACCGGTTCCGCGCGCTCGGCTGGGACTCGGTGCTGATCATCGGCGGCGCCACGCTCGACGAGAATTTCGCCCGCGCCGCGCGCAACATCCCCAAGGTCGACGTGCTGCCGCAACAGGGCGCCAATGTCTACGACATCCTGCGCCGCGATACGCTGGTGCTGACCCAAGACGCCGTCGAAGCGCTGGAGGCGCGCCTCAAATGAGCCGGTTCCGCTATATCCCGCGCCTCGTCCCGAAGCTCACGCGCGAAGAGATGTACGACATCGTCCTGTCGCCGGTGATCACCGAGAAGGCGACCAACATCTCCGAGCACAACCAGGTGACGTTCCGCGTGCCGCTCGACGCCGACAAGCGCCGGGTGAAGGTCGCGGTCGAAGGTCTCTTCAACGTCAAGGTCACGGCCGTCAACACGATCCGCGTCAAAGGCAAGACGAAGCGCTTCAAGGGCCGGCCGGGACAGCGCTCGGACTATAAAAAGGCGATCGTCACCCTCGCCGAGGGCTCGAAGATCGACATCACGACGGGAGTCTGAGATGGCGCTCAAGACCTATAAGCCGACCTCGCCGGGGCGCCGCCAGCTCATCCTGGTCGATCGGCGCGAGCTGTGGAAGGGCGACCCGGTGAAGGCGCTCACCGAAGGCAAGCACAGCACCGGCGGACGCAACAATCACGGCCGCACCACGCTGCGCTTCCGCGGCGGCGGCCACAAGCAACGCTACCGCATCGTCGATTTCAAGCGGCAGAAGCGCGACATGACGGCCGAAGTGGTGCGGCTCGAATACGATCCCAACCGCACCGCCTTCATCGCGCTCCTCAAATACGAGGATGGCGAGCTCGCCTACATCCTGGCGCCGCAGCGCCTCAAGGAAGGCGACAAGGTGGTGTCGGGCGAACGGGTCGACGTGAAACCCGGCAACGCCATGCCGATGCGCAACATCCCGGTCGGCACCATCATCCACAATGTCGAGATGAAGCCCGGCAAAGGCGGGCAGATCGCGCGTTCGGCCGGAACCTATGTGCAGCTCGTCGGCCGCGACGCGGGCTATGCGCTGTTGCGGCTGTCGTCGGGCGAGGTGCGCATGGTGCGCTCGGAATGCATGGCGACGATCGGCGCGGTCTCGAACCCCGATCAGCAGAACATCTCGCTCGGCAAGGCCGGCCGCTCGCGCTGGAAAGGCCGGCGCGGGCATGTGCGCGGCGAGACGATGAACCCGGTCGATCATCCGTTGGGCGGCCGCACCCGCGGCGGGCGCCATCCCGTGAGCCCCTGGGGCCAGAACGCCAAGGGTTTGAAGACGCGGCACAACAAGGCGACCGACCGCTACATCGTGCGGCGGCGGCAGAAATAGCGGAGGGCCTGACGTGACACGCTCGGTTTGGAAGGGCCCGTTCGTCGACGGCTATCTCCTGAAGAAGGCGGAGAAGTCGCGCGGTTCGGGCCGCAACGAGATCATCCGGACATGGTCGCGCCGGTCCACCATCTTCCCGCAATTCGTGGGTCTGACCTTCGGCGTCTATAACGGCCACAAATTCATCCCGGTTCTGGTGACCGAGCACATGATCGGCCACAAGTTCGGCGAATTCGCGCCGACCCGAACCTTCTACGGACATGCCGCCGACAAGAAGGCGAAGAGGGCCTGACGCCATGAGCAAGGAAGCCCGCCCGCGCAAGCTTGCCGAGTCCGAGGCCTCGGCATTCGCGCGCGCGCTCCATACGAGCGCGCGCAAGCTCAACCTGGTCGCGGGATCGATCCGGGGCCTTGCCGCGAGCGCGGCCCTGAACGAGCTCACCTTTTCGCGGCGGCGCATCGCCCACGACGTGCGCCGCGTGCTCCAGGCGGCGATCGCCAATGCCGAGAACAACCATCAGCTCGACGTCGACCGGCTGTTCGTGAAGGAAGCGAGCGTCGGCCGTGCCTTCGCCTTGAAGCGCTTCCATGCTCGGGGCCGCGGCCGCTCGGCACGCGTCGAGAAGCATTACGCCAATCTGCTGGTGGTGGTGGAGGAGCGCAAGGAAGAAGAGGAGACTGCCTGATGGGTCAGAAGGTCAATCCGGTCGGTCTTCGGCTCGGCATCAACCGCACCTGGGATTCGCGTTGGTTCGCGCGCAAGGACTATGCGAACCTTTTGCACGAGGATCTGAAGCTGCGCGGCTTCCTCAATGGCCGGCTGCAACAGGCGGGGGTCAGCCGCGTCATCATCGAGCGCGCGGCCAAGAAGACGCGCATCACGATCCATTCCGCCCGCCCCGGCGTCGTGATCGGCAAGAAGGGTGCCGACATCGAGAAGTTGCGCGTCGATATTGGCAAGATGACCCCGAGCGACGTGAGCCTCAACATCCTCGAGATCCGCAAGCCCGAGATCGACGCGAAGCTGATCGCCGACGGCATCGCGCAGCAGCTCGAGCGCCGGGTCGCGTTCCGCCGCGCCATGAAGCGGGCGGTGCAGTCCGCGATGCGGCTGGGCGCGCTCGGCATCCGCATCAATTGCTCGGGCCGCCTCGGCGGCGCCGAGATCGCGCGCATGGAATGGTATCGCGAAGGCCGCGTGCCGCTTCACACGCTGCGCGCCGACGTCGATTTCGGCACCAGCACCGCCAAGACCACCTATGGCACGTGCGGCGTCAAGGTCTGGGTGTTCAAGGGCGAGGTGCTGCAACACGACCCGATGGCGCAGGACAAGCGCCTCGCCGAGGCGCAGCCCGCGCGCGGCTGATAGGAATTCGTCATGCTCTCTCCCAAGCGAACCAAATACCGCAAGCAGCACAAGGGCCGCATCCACGGCCTTGCGAAGGCGGGCGTCGACCTCAATTTCGGCTCGATCGGCCTGAAGG
>DATJLY010000534.1:0-2882 GCA_035509095.1 Allostellaceae bacterium
ACCATCGCCACGACAGGCGACGGCGGTGGCGCGGGCGGCGGCGGTGCGGCGGAAAGGACCGGCGGTGCCGGCGGCAATTCTGCGCCCGGCGCCGCCGACAGGGGCTCCGGAGATTGCGGCGCGGCAGGCCCGAGATGGTGCAGCAGCGCGGCAAGAGGGGCGGGCGCCGGAACCGCATCATCGTCACCGGGAGAGGGCGGCGTAGGCGGCGGCTCCGCGGCGGCAAGGGCGTCACCATGCGCCGCCGGGGGCGGCGGCTCGACGGTCGCAACGGGTGGCGGCGCCGGCGCGCTCTCGGCCGGGGGCGGCGGCGGTTCGACGGCGGCGACGGCCGGCGGTTCCGGGGTTGCCTCGGCCGGGGGCGGCGACTGATCGGCCTCGTCCCCCGAGGCGGATGGCGGGGAAGGCGGTTCCGCCGCCGCTACGGGCGGCGGTGGCGGCGGCGCCTCCGTAATGGCGGGCTGGGGCGGTTCGGGAACCGGCGCGTAGGTCGGAGCCGGCGGCGGGGACGGCGGTTCGGCCCTGGCGACATAAGGCTGCGACGGCGGCGCGGCGCTGACGATCGGTGGCGGTGCGGACCGGCGCTGCGCGAAATGCAGCATGTTCTCCAGGATGGGGCCGGCGATGCCGTCCTCGCGCAGGCCGTAATCGTGCTGATAGGCGAGAATCGCGGTCCGGGTCGTCTCGTTCATCGCGCCGGTCACGGGACCGGGATCATATCCGTGCGCCCGCAATTGCTGCTGGATGTCGCGGATGCCGATCGCCTCGAGGTCCGGCGCAAAGCCGCTTTGCGGCACGTCGGCCCGGGCCGCGACCGAAAGGAGCGTCGCCAGCATCAAGGCCGAGCCCAGCGGGAGCACGCGCGGTAACCTTGGCATGTGAAGCCCTCCCCCTACGAATACAGTAATACTTTAGGGATTCACAGTAAAGCCACAATTTCCTCACAGTCGCCGTGTCGTTATTTCCTTGTCATGTCAAGGGCCCTGCCCCTTGAGCCGCCGGATCAGCCCATCGAGCTGCTCGAGCGACCGGTAGCGGATGGCGAGCTCCCCGCCTTCGGCGCTCGTCACATGGATGAAGACGCCCAGACCCAAAAGCAGCGACAGCTCCTTTTCGAGCGCCTTGACGTTGGGATCGAGCCTTCCGCCGCGCGCGACCGGGTCGACACCGGGATGGAGCCGGCCATGCACCGCCTGCTCCACCTGTCGCACGTTGAGGCCGTCGCGCACCGCTCTCAGCGCGAGCGCAATGGCATCGGGCGCGCCGAGGAGCGCCCGCGCGTGGCCGGCGCTGAGCTTCCCTTCTTCGAGCAGCGCCTTCACCGGATCGGGCAGCGCCAAAAGCCGGATCGTGTTGGCAACGTGGCTGCGGCTCTTGCCGATCCGCTGGGCCAGCGCCTCTTGGGTATAGCCGAACTCGGCGATGAGGCGCTGATAGCCCTGCGCCTCTTCGAGGGCGGTCAGATCCTCGCGCTGAACATTTTCGACGAGCGCCAGCTCGAGCGCGTCGCGATCGCCGACCTCGCGCAGCAGGATCGGCACTTCGGTAAGCTTCGCCCGCTGTGCCGCGCGCCAGCGCCGCTCGCCCGCGAGGATCTCGTAGGCGTCGGGCAGGCTCGGATGGCGGCGCACCAGAAGCGGCTGCAGCACGCCTTGCGTCGCGATCGATTGCGCCAGCGCGTCGAGCGAGGAATCGTCGAAGACCCGCCGCGGCTGGAAGCGGCTGGGATGGAGCCGCTCGATCGGCACCGACCGCGCGCCCCCGTGCGGAGCCGTGCGTTCCTCGCCCAGCAGCGCGGAAAGACCGCGGCCGAGCCCGCGCCGGGGCTCGCTCATGCGATCCCCCGCCGCAGCACTTCGCCCGCGAGATGCACATAGGCCTGCGCGCCGGCGCTGCGGAAATCATAGAGCAGCACCGGCTTGCCGTGCGAGGGCGCCTCCGAGACGCGGACATTGCGCGGGATCACGGTGCGATAGACCTTGTCGCCGAAATGGTCGCGCACGTCGGCCGCGACGAGGTCGGAGAGGTTGTTGCGCTTGTCGAACATGGTGAGCAGCACGCCTTCGATCTCGAGCGCGGGGTTCAGATGCGCGCGCACGCGCTCGATCGTGCGGATGAGATGCGACAGCCCTTCGAGCGCATAGAACTCGCATTGGAGCGGCACCAGCACGGTGCGCGCGGCGACCAGCGCGTTCAAGGTCAGAAGTCCGAGCGAGGGCGGGCAATCGATCAGCACATAATGATGCGGCAAAGGTGCGGCCGAGACCGCGTCGGCAAGACGGAACTCGCGCCGGTCGGCGCCCACGAGCTCCAGCTCGGCGCCGATGAGCTCGACCGAAGCCGGCACGAGCTCGAGATTCGGCACCGTCGTCGCGATGGTGGCGGCCGCAAGCGGCAGCTCGCCGATCAGCACCTCGTAGCTACTGCGGTCGCGCTCGCCGCGGCCGATGCCAAGGCCGGTCGATGCGTTGCCTTGGGGGTCGAGATCGATCAAGAGCGCGCGCGCGCCGGCCGCGGCCAAGGCGGTGGCGAGGTTGATGGCGGTCGTGGTCTTGCCGACGCCGCCCTTCTGGTTGGCGATGGCCATGATGCGGGTCTCGTGAGGCGACGGCGGCGCCTCGTCGTTCATGGGCGGGCCACGCGGGCGAGATCCTCCAGGATCACGATCTTGCCGCCGGGATCGGCTAGGCTGGGGACGAGACGAGACCGCATTGTCCAGCCTTTGCCCGCAAGGGTCAATTCCTCGTCGGCGGTGCGGCCCTTGAGGAAGATCGCCACGCCGCCGGGCCGGAGGAATCGCTGCGCCAGCTCGAGCAGGTCCGGGAGCCCGGCGAGCGCGCGCGCCGTCACCACGTCGGCGGCGATCGGCGCCAGGCGCTCGG
>DATJLY010000535.1:0-14044 GCA_035509095.1 Allostellaceae bacterium
TAAAATTAAGCGACGCACCGACACACTGCGCCGATCGGCAGTGCGGAGATTGATCCATGCCAACAGTGTCGGCGGCAGCCATGGCGCTCGTGCCCGCGCCGCAACCGGCCGCGCAACCCGCGACGGCGCTGCCCGTCCTGCGGCCGCTTCTTCCGCGCGCTGAATCCTATATCGAGGAACTGCGCGCGATCGACGAGCGGCGGTGGTACAGCAACCATGGGCCCGCGGTGCGCCGCTTCGAGGCGTTGCTCGCGGCGCATTTCCGGCTCCCGCCCGAAGGTGTCGCGAGCTTTTCCAACGGCACGATCGCGCTTACCGTGGCGCTTCAGGCGCTGGGTGCGCAGCCGCGGCAGCGCTGCTTGATGCCATCCTGGACCTTCGTCGCGTCGGCGTCGGCGGTGGTGGGCGCCGGGCTCGTTCCGCATTTCGTCGATGTCGATCCCAATACCTGGGCACTTGACCCGGAGGCGCTCGCCAAGCGCCACGATCTCGCCGGCGTCGGCGCGGTGATGGCGGTGTCGCCCTTCGGCGCGCCCTTGGACCGCGCCCGCTGGGAGACGTTCACCGCGAAGACCGGCATTCCCGTTCTGATCGACGCGGCGGCGGGCTTCGACGCGGTGGCGAGCATCGGCCGGGCCGCGCCGGGTCCGACGCCCATGATGGTGAGCCTCCACGCGACCAAAGTGTTCGGCGTCGGCGAAGGGGCCATCCTTCTGTCGAGCGATCGTCCGCTGGTCGAACTTGCGCGCCAATACGGCAATTTCGGGTTCTGCAGCGTCGCCGAAGCGATCGTTCCCGGCACGAATGCAAAGATGAGCGAATATGCCGCCGCGGTTGGGCTTGCCACGCTGCGCGAATGGCCAGCGCGCCGGCGGCAGCTTTTGACGGCGGCCACGACCTACCGCATCGCGCTGTCCCGCGTGCCGGGCGTGTCGCTCGCGCCCGAGTTCGGCAATGGTTGGGTCGGCTCGACCTGCTGCGTCACTTTGCCGGGCGACGGGCTGATCGCCGGCGAGCGACTTGCCGAGCGCGGCATCGAGACGCGTCGGTGGTGGCGGCGGGGCTGTCACCATCAGCCGGCATTTGCGCACTATACGCGCGACAAGCTGCCGGTGACGCTCGATCTCGCGCGGCGCTGCCTCGGCCTGCCGTTCTATCCCGACATGACGACCGAAGACATCGAACGCGTCGCCGCCGCGCTCGCCGCGTGCGCCGACACCGACTAGCGCATTCCATCGCGGCAAGACCCGCCCTATCCTCGCACGGGATTCACGCGAGGGAGGGTTTCATGGCGCTGGCAGTACGGCGGGTCGTCACCGGACACGACAGCAACGGCAAGGCGATCGTCACGACCGACGAGGTGCTTCAGGGCGTCGCGCGTCCCGGCGGACGGAACATGGCTTGCCATATCTGGTCGACCGACAAGATGCCGGTCGACGTCACCGACGACGCGGCCCAGGCGGCGCAGCGCAAGGGATTCGTGGTGCGCCACAATTATGTCGGCAGCGGCCAGGGCACCGTCATCCGCATTACCGAGATGCAGCCCGGCGCGCCCAAATTCATGCACCGGACCGAGACGCTCGATTACGCGATCCTGCTCGAAGGGACCTGCGATCTCGAGCTCGACGACGGCCAGGTCACGCATCTGAAGGCCGGCGACGTGGTGGTGCAGCGCGGCACCATCCACGCCTGGGTCAATACCGGCACGACGCCGTGCAAGTTCGCCTTCATCCTGATCGACGCCGATCCGGCGCGCGCGGGTGGCAAGACTCTCTCCGTGCATTATCCGGCGTGAGGGAGCGGGCATCATGGCCAACGACCTTCACGGCAGCCGCATCGATGTGCACCACCATTTCTACGCGCCGGAATATCTGGCGGCGATGGGTGACAACGCGAAGCGGCCCGAAATCCGCGACTGGACGCTCGCCCGCACGCTCGACGAGATGGACAAGAACGGCGTCGCGACCGCGATGCTGTCGCTGTCGCCGCCGGGCTTTCACCGCGGATCGAACGACGCGATAAGGCGCACGGCGCGCGCCATCAACGAGCACGCGGCAAAGATCCGCGCCGGCGCGCCCAAGCGTTTCGGGCATTTCGCTTCGCTGCCGATGCCGGACGTCGACGGCACGCTCGCCGAGATCGCCTATGCGCTCGACGAGCTTGGCGCCGAGGGCGTCCAGCTCATGACGAGCTATGGCGACCGCTGGCCCGGCCATCCCGACTTCGACCCGGTGTTCAACGAATTGAACCGGCGCAAGGCCGTCGTGTTCGTCCACCCCCTGTCGCCCGATTGCTGCCCCAACCCGATCGGCTGGGTCCCGCCGGTGCTGACCGAGTTCGTGTTCGACACGACGCGCACCGTGTTCAGCCTTCTCTTCAGCGGCACCCTCGCGCGCTGCCCCGATATCCGCTTCATCTTCTGCCACGCGGGCGGCACCGTGCCGATGCTCGCGGGCCGCGCCACGACGGTCGGGCTTGATCGCGTCTACGCGAAGGCGCTCCCCAACGGTCTCGACCATGAACTGAAGAAGCTGCATTACGACGTGGCGCTCGCCGGGAACCGCCCCGCGCTGTCGGCGCTGTTCTCGTTCGTGCCGGTGTCGCAGATCCTGCTCGGCAGCGACTATCCCTTCGGCACCTCGACCGACGGCATCGCGGCGCTCGAGGCCTTTGGCGTGGGCCCAGCCGATCTCGCGGCGATCTATCGCGGCAACGCCCTGCGGCTGCTGCCGCGGCTCGGCTACTGATCGAGTGTCGCCGGAGCGAACACCTCGTCGAGCTTCATCACGCGCGGGGTCAGCTCCTGCTCGTGCGAATATTGCGCCGCGGTCTCGAGAATCTTGCGGTTGGCCTTGATGCCGTGGCGCAGCACCGGCGTCGCGAGCGCCGCCTTGGCTTCGGGCGGCAAGAGGCCCGAGGCGATGTGATATTCGACATGCGCCATGCGCTGCTCGTTGGCGATGTCGTTGGCGCGCTGGAACGCGTGCAGCAGGTTCAGCACGACCCACGGCTCCTTTTCGGCGATGCTCCGCCGCACCATCATGCCGTGGTTGATCGGGTAAAGCCCTGTCTTCTTGTAGTAGCGCGTGCCCTCGGCGATCGGATCGGGGAAGAGCGGCGCTATGTCCGGATGCTGGGCAAGGTCGAGGGTGCTGCGGTCGATGATCCCGTGGCCCGGGAAATACATGAGCGTCGCGTTCAGCTCGCCCGAAAGAAGCATCGAGCCGATATTCTTCTCCGGCGGGATCTGGTGGATGGTGACGCCCGGCGGCGCCTTGAAGCCCATGGCGCCCGCGTGGCTGCGCTCGGGCACCCGCTCCATCCAGAACTCCATGTCCTGAGGGCGGACGCCGAATTCGTGCTGCAAGATGCCGCGCGACCACAAGGCCGCGGTCTGCTGGTATTCCGGCACGCCGACGCGCTTGCCCTTCATGTCCGAGGGATGCTCGATGCCGGCATCCTTGCGCTTCAAGGCCCAGGTCTGAAAGAAAAAGCGGGTGGTGAAGACGGGCAGGCCGATCCAACGCTCGTCGCCCCGCGCCATCGCCATCAGCAGCGAGGAGAACGACATCTCCGACACATCGAAATCGCCGAACCGGAGCTGACGCCAGAACAGCTCGCTGGGCGGCACGATGCTCTTGATGAGGTCGATCCCGTCGGGCTTCACGGTACCGTCGAGGATGGGCCAGGTGCGGGGATTGTTGGTGATGCCGATGCTGAGCTGCAAATTCATGGCGGGCCCTCCCTAGGCGGTCACTTCGCGGATGCTAGCCTCGCATCCTTCAGGGCGAAAGCTCCTCGAGCACGCGGCGCTTGGTCTCTTCGCCGAAGAACCACATGATACTGGCGCCCACGATCGCGACCCCCGCCATCATCGCGAACACCATCGCGACGCTGTTGAACTCGGCAAGGATGAATCCCGTGATCGAGGGCGCGATAAAGCTCGCCACGCGGTTCATGCTGCTGCCGGTCGCGGTCGCCCAGGCGCGCATGCGGGTCGGGTAGAGTTCGGGCGTATAGAGATAGACGCCGAGCGTGCTCGGGCTCGTCCCCAAGGCAAGAAGCAGCCCGAAGAAAGCAAGCGGGAACCAGCCGCGCACCTCAAAGGGCCCCATTGCCAACGCGCCCACCAGGGCGCCCGCCGCGGCGAACAGGAAGCCGCCGGTGAACCATGGCTTGCGCCCGTAATGGTCGACGGAGACCGCGAAGACATAGGTCGATGCGAGCTGGATTGCGCCCGTGACGATCGTCACCAACAACGCGTATTTCGCCGGCAGCCCGCCCATCTTCATGTAGAGCGTGGGGGCCCAGGTGACGTAGCCGTTCGACACGAAATAGCAGCAGAACCATTGCGACCACACGACGAAGGTGCGCTTGGCATAGATGCCCCGGAACAACTCGGTGAGACGCGTCTTCTCCCGAATGACGGTGATGGGTTCGGTCGGCAAGGCCGGGCGCCCGAGCCGGCGCGCCTCGTCCTCCATCCGCGTGACGATCGCGTTGGCCTCGGCAAGGCGCCCCTTCGAGGCGAGCCAGCGGGCCGATTCCGGCAGCTTGAACACGGCGACGAGCGAGACGATGGCCGGGACCCCTCCCAGCGCGAATATCGCGCGCCAGCCGAGTTCCGGGCCGAACAGGGTCAGGAAGGTAAGCGCCACCACCGGCCCGAAGAAAATGCCCCACGCGAACATCGACTCGTAGATCAGGATGAACAGCCCGCGCCGGCTGCCGCGCACGAACTCGGTGAAAAGCGCCGCGGCGACCGGCACCTCGGCGCCGAGGCCAACGCCCTGGATGACGCGGGCGACCAGGATCTGGTCGACGCTTTGGGCAAGCGCGGCCGCGGCAGAGCAAAGGCCGAAGATCGCGGTCGCGGCGACGAACGACCATTTGCGCCCGATGCGCTCGCCGGAATATCCGACCGCGAGGGCGCCCACAAACTGCCCGGCAAAGGCCGCGCTGATCAGCGCGCCGCCGGTTTTGTAGTCGATCTTGAAGGTGGCGATGATCATCGTGAGCGCGGCGCCGATGCTCAGCGAGTCGAACCCGTCGAACAGCGTTCCCGTGCCGAGGATGCCGGCGATCCGCCAGTGAAACGGCAGGAACGGCAGGCGGTCGATCCGATAGGAAATACCATCCGCGGTCAACGCCTCGCCGGTGGCGGGCGCCACGGTCTCAACGACGGTCATTCTCTTCCTCCCACGCGCCGACCGTGCCGCCGGTCGGGCTGCCATTTACGCCTTAGGCGCGGAATTCGTCGGTCAATAATCCCAGCCGATGCATCAGGTCGCGATCGGTCATCATGAACAGGATGGCCTTGTCATCAGCCCGATGGCTGGTCCAGTTGCCGTGCGGCACGGTAAAGATGCTGTTCTTCGTCCAGGCGAACTCACGCTCGCCGATCTTGCTCGATCCGGCGCCTTCGGCCACCACGCAAATGGCCGTGGCGGACGAACGGCAGGCCCGGGTCTGACGTCCGGGATCGAGCCCCACCAGGAAGCAGTCGATGAGGTCGAGCGCAGGGCCGCCGGTGGTCGGATTGGTGTAGCGCAGGATGCGCGAGCCATCCTCGGAGGGCGGCGTCGCCTCGAGCGCCGCCTTCGCGGTCGCCCAGGGATAGCGGTACAGCGGTGAATAGCTCCGGCCCTCGAATTTCGTCTGCGGCACCAGGCCCGCAGCGGCGAAGGCCGCGTCGGGAAGCTGCGGAGCCATGTCGCGCGCCGGTCCGGGCTGGAAGCGGATCGTCTCGAGATGGCTGTGGATCGGCACGTCGAGCCCGTCGAACCACACCATGCGCTGCTTGCCCTTGTGGACATGCTCGTGCCAGGTCCAGCCCGGCGTGATGATCATGTCGCCCGGCTCCATCACGCAAGCCTTGCCGTCGACCAGCGTCTCGGCGCCGTCGCCCTCCATCACGAAGCGCAGCGCGCCCATCGTGTGGCGATGGGGCGGCGCCACCTCGCCCGGCATCAGGATCTGCAGCGCCGCCACGAGATTGGGGGTGAGCATTTGTGCAGCCGAATTGGACGCGGGCCGGCGCAGCGACAGGACGCGGCGATCGGCGCTCTCGATCGAGGTGGCGCGGATCGCCTCGGTGATGAGCGGCTCGACCTGCTCCCACCGCCAGATTTGAGCGGGTTCGGCGCCGGGCCGATGCCCGACAGAACGTTCGTCCTGCTCCCAGAGAGCGCTCAGGTCGAGAGCCGCAAGCGCGGCTCGGAACGATGCCGCCTCTTCCGGCGTGTGCGGTGTTCTTGTCTCGGCCATCGCGAACCTCCCCGGGGGCAATGCGGGATGAGATTTGCATTCCGGCGCTTTCGCGGTCAAGCTTGTGCGGGAGAAGCCTAGGATCAACGTGCGATGCCGCATGGTTCCGACGACACGCCGAACGAGCCCGTGAGCGAAGCGCCGCTGCCGCGCCCGGAGAGCGAAGCGCCGGCCTCGACGGGCGAGCCGGCCGAAGCGCCGGCGGCGGCGCCCGCGGGCGACCAGCCGAAGCGCCGGCGGCGGCGCAGACGGCGCCGCAAGCCGCAAGATCAGACGGCGGCGGCAACTGCCGCGCCGGCAGCGCAACAGGCCGAGCCATCCGCTGAGGGCGAAGCGCAAGGCCGCGAGATCCTGTCGCTGAAAGCGCCTGCATCGGCCGAAGCGGCGCCCGTATCGGCGCCAACCCCCGGCGACCCACAGCGTCCGCGCCGGCCGCGGCGCCGCGGCGGCCGGCATCGCCACCCGCGCGAGGGCACGCCACCGGGCGCGGCGGCACAGCCAGGGGGAGCGCCGCTAGGCGAGACCCAACCGGAAGGGGCGCCGCAGGAAGGAGCGCCGGGCGAGGCGCAGAACGCCCAGCGCCGCCCGCGCTCGCGAGGCAGACGTCCGCCGCCATGGCGGCGCGAGCGCGGTCCGCAGCAGGCGGGCGCAACGACGCCGGAAGGCGGTGCGCACGAGGCAAGACCGCCAGGCCCGCGCGAGCACGATCGGGACCGCGATCACAATCGCGACGGGCGAGATCGTGAAGCGCGCAGCCGCGACGGGCGCGACCGGGACCGAGGCCCGCGTCGGCAGGGCCGGCCCGGTGGCAAAGGCCGCCCGGGCGGGCGCGATCGCGACGCGCCGCGCAGAAAGCCCGAGCCCAAGCTCTACACGGTCGAGGCGACGGTCGATCGCGGCTTCGAGGACGTGCCGGACGAAGCCAATGAGGGTTCGACGCGCCGGGTGCCCTGGACCATCATCAAGCGCACCGTCGCGGATCAGATCTCGACCAAGGTGATGTCGTCGGTTTATGTGCTGCAGCGCGAGGGCGTCGATACCGAATTCGCGAACCTCGTCGCCGCCCGCGAGGCCGCGCACAAGAAGATCGTCCATCCCGAGAAACTGACCATGTCGAAGGCCGAGCACGCGGCGGCGCGCGGGGGAAAGAAATAGCGCGGGCGCCTCAGCGCTCGAACAGCGCGCCGAATCCCGCGACCTTGTCGGCGATCCCGCTTTCGCGCAGCGCGTGCCAGGCGGCGGCTTGATTGCTGGTGACGACCGGGCGGCCAAGCGCATGCTCGAGCGGCGCGATGATCTCCGCGACTCGAATCTGTGCGCAGCTCAGGAAATAGGCCTCGGCATCGTCGCGCCGGCGAGCGAGTACCTTCTCGAGCCAGGATTGCGGGGTGATCGCGCGGAAGTCGCGGCCATAGGTCAACCCCTCGGCATGATCGGCCAATAGCTCGATGCCGAAATGCGCGAGATATGCGGTCTCGCGTCGGTTCACCGCCGCCACATAAGGCGTGACCATGACGATCCGGCGCGCGCCGAGCGCCTTGAGCGCCGCCACCACCGCTTCGGACGTCACCGCGACCGGGCGGCCTGTCGCCGCCACGATCCGCTCGCGGATGCGGCCCGCGATCTCGGGGTCGTGCGTCGTCACCGCGGTGCAGTGGAAAAGGATGCGATCGACGCCGGCATCGGCCAACAGCGCAGCCCCCTCCTCCACCTTGTCGCAAAAGCTCAAAAGCTGCTCGGGCGTGTCCTCGACCATCTTGAGCCGGGTGGCGTGGAGCGTGACGGCGGGCGGCAGCATCGCCGCTATCTGCGGCTCGGCCTCGGAATTGACCGACGGAATGATCATGCCAAGCCGCAGCCGCGACCCGAAGCGCACTTCTGCGGGCTGCGACATGGTCGCTATTGCTTCGCGGGCGCAGGAGCCGGCGGCGTCGCGGCGGGAGACGAGAGCGTGAAACCCTGCTTGCGCATCTCATCAACCACGTCTTTCGCCACCGGGTCGCCGGCGTTGGCAAGCTCGGCCGTCTGGCCGGCGATGGCGCCCAGCTGCTGGCGCAGCTTGGTGCCCTCCGCGACCGTCGTTTCCTGCGACGCACGCACGGTGATCAGCGTGTCGTGGTCGCGGAACAGGCCGATCGTCTGAAACGCGACGAGCAGGAACAGCGCCAGCACCGCCAGCAGCACCGGCAGGAGCATGCGCTGATCGACCGGAGGGCGCTCTCCGGAGTCCTCGACGCTCATGGCTGCTTCTTTCCCGAATTGGCGGCAGGCGTCGCGGCGCTGCCATTCGGCGCGGGCGTCACATTGAGCGTGATGCCTTGCTGGGACAGCATGTCGCGTACCTTGTCGTCGTTCTTGCTGACCGCCTCGGTCGCGAGCGCGCGGATCAGGAAGTCGCTGACGCGGCTCAGCTGCGCGCTTTGATTGATGAATTGCTGACGCTGATTCACTTGGGCCTGGATCGATTGGTTATTGGACAGCAGGAAGAAATTGACGATGACGAGGACGACCGTCACCGCGCCCAGCACCACCGAGACCCAGTACATCGCCGCGCCGCTCGATCGCATATCAGCACTCGCCCATCAACGCACCGCGCACCAACGAAGCACGTTTTATATCACCGACCGGCCCGATTTTGCAGGGCCGGCTATTTGTCGAGGTGGTTGTAGACGTTCTCGAACGTGAAGATCTTCTTGTTCACGAGCTCGCCGCTCGCCGGATCGCGCTCGATCTGGAAGATATAGATCGGCTGAACCACGTCGCGCGTCGCGGGATCGATCGAGATATGGCCGCGCGGCGTGTCGAAGGACAGCGTCTTGAAGGCCGCCATGGCCTTGTCGCCGTCGATCTTGCCGTCGAGCGCCGCGATCACGCGATAGATGCCGTCCATCCCGGCATAGGCCGAGGACGACATGAAGTCGGGATGAATCTCGGTGCCGAAATACTTCGTATAGTCTGCGACATATGTCTTGTTGAGCGGCGTATCGAGCGTCCAGGCATAGTTCTGCACGGTATAGGCGCCAATCTCGGCATCGCTTGTCGCGCGCGCGGCGGCGGGCGCCTGCTGGAACAGGTCGGTCGCGCCGAGAAGCTTGGTGCCCGCGGCCTTGAGGCCGGTTTGGACATAAAGCTTCGCGAACTCTTCCGATTGTTTCGTGCTGGCGAGGAAAAGGAACACCGCAGCCGGCTTTTGATCGGCGATGCGCTGCACATAAGGCGCAAGATCGAGCCCCGTGAGCGGCACGCCCGTCTCGCCCGTGATCGTTCCGCCGGCAGCGGTAAAGGCCTTCTTGAAGGCATCGCCCGCGGCGTGCCCGGCCACGTAGTCGGAGACCACGACATAGACGCTCTTCGTGCCGTTCTGTGCCACCCATTTGGCGAACACCGTCTCGAGCGCTTCGAGCGTCGAGGCAAAGCGCACGAAATAGGGCGAGCTGTCCGTGATGCTCATGGTCGCCGCGTTCATGATCACGGTCGGCTTCTTCGCCTGGGTGATGAGCGGTGCGATGGCAAAGGCGGTCGGGCTGAAATCGATCCCGGCCAGGAAATCGACCTTGTCGCGCACGATCAGCTCCTGCGCCACCTGCTTCCCGCGCTCGGCGTCGGGACCCGATTGATCGCGGCGCAGGATCTCGATCTTCTTGCCGGCGACGGTATCCCCGTGCTCGCGCATGTAGGTATCGATGCCATTTCCGATCTCCTCGCCGAAATCGGCGAATTGGCCGGAAAACTGATCGATGACGCCGATCTTGATCGTGCCTTGAGCGTGCGCCGCGGCCGACCCGGTGACGATCAGCGCGGCGGCGATCGAAGCTGACCTGACGTTGACCAAGACTTTCATTCCCGACACCCTTATATCCTCCCCAGATCGGACGAGGATATATCATCCGATCGGACGCCGGCAAACCCGGGGGCGGCTCGACAAGGGTTCAGGGGCGTCCCTGGCTTTGACGGGCGATCGTGGTCTATAAGCGGATTTGGGTTCTTTTGGATTGAATCTCGCGATCGCTCAATTGTTCTTCTCTAAGCATTTGGTTTGCCGGATTAGCTCAGCGGTAGAGCAGCGGTTTTGTAAACCGAAGGTCGGGGGTTCAATCCCCTCATCCGGCACCATGACTTTCAAGGGACCTGGCGCGCCGCCGATCGCCGGAGAGTGGTGAGTTGACTCGCTTTCGCCGCGATCATACCGTCTGGGCAACAAACAATTATATGCGGGATGGATGGCCATGAAGAAAGGCTTCATCGGAACGATGGCCGCGATTGGCCTCGCGGTGCTGATGGCTTGGTCCCAGGCACGCGCGGCCGAGGGCGAAGCGCCGCCTACCAAGATCGTCACCATCAAGATGCGCGACGGCACGCCCATTGTCGCGGCCCTCTACATGCCCGCCAAGCCCGGCAATTATCCGGCCCTTCTGGCCGCCTCGCCCTATCGGTTCGACAATAACGGCCTGCCGGCCGTGCCGATGTTCCTTTGGCGCGAAACCGGGCCCATCGGCTGGTACGTCCAGCACGGATTCGTTTACGTCCACATGGATGTGCGCGGTTCCGGCCGTTCGGGCGGCGTCTACCGTTATTTCGACGCGGCCGAACAGCACGACCTCTACGACGTGATCGAATGGATCGCGAAGCAGCCGTGGTCGAACGGCAAGGTCGGCGGCATCGGCCAATCCTATTACGCGATGTCGCAGTGGTTCATGGGCGCGGAGAACCCGCCGCACCTCGCCTGCATCGCCCCTTATGACGGACTCGTCGACACGTATCACAACTCGTCGTACCAGGGCGGCATCCCGTCGCCGTTCTTTCCGGACTGGTACGATGGCGTGCGGGTCGACAACCGCGAGCCCTTCACCGGTCCGTCGCGCGAGATGCCTTACGATCTGGGCCAAGAGATGCGCAAGCACGCGACCTATGATTCGTTCTGGCGCGAACGCTCGGCGCTGGAGCGGCTCGGCAACATCAAGGTGCCGGTGTTCTCGATCGGACTGTGGTCCAAGGTCAATCTCCACCTCGACGGCAACATGATCGGGTTCGAGCGCGCCTCGGGACCGAAGAAGCTCATGCTTTATGGCGGCGCCACGCTCTATGACGCGGTCGGCGACTATGCGAGCCCCGAATTCCACGAGAAATACCTGCTGCCGTTCTACAACTGGTGCCTCAAGGGCGAGCAGACGGACTACGTCACCGCGCCGCCCGTCCGCTACTTCCTCCGCGGCGCGAACGAAATGAAGTCGGCGGACGCGTGGCCGCCTTCCGGCTTCGAGCCCGAGCGCTTCTATCTCGCCAAGGGGCCAAGCGGCAGCGTGACGTCCCTCAACGACGGCGCGCTCGGCACGAACGCGCCACAGGGCGACGACAAGGTCTCCTATCAATATCCGAACGAAGGCTGGCGCCTCGGCGTCGTCGGATTCGACAAGAACGGAAGGCCCGATCCCGCCCGTCGCGTGCTGACCTTCACGAGCCCGCCGCTCCCGTCCGATCTTACCGTGGTGGGACCGATCGAGGTCACGCTCTACGGCTCGTCGAGCCGGTCCGACATGGACATGATCGTCAATGTCGACGACCAACATCCACAATCGGACGAGGATCGGCAGAAGGGGATTCAGCCGCAAGCGACGAACGTCTCGAAAGGATGGCTCAAAGCCTCCATGCGGCACATCGACCCGGCCTATTCAAGCGAGGACGCGCCCTGGTACGACGCGACGAAGCCCGAGCCGATCACGCCCGGTAAGGTCTACAAGTTCGAGATCCGGGTGGTCGCGGCGGCCTATGTCTTCAAAAAGGGCGACCGCATCCGGCTCGATGTCGCAAACGGTGATTCGCCGCTCACGGACGGACCGTTCGCGCACGACTACACGCCGGACATGGTGGGGACGGACACATTCTATTTCAGCAAGGACTATCCTTCCAATCTGGCGCTCCCGGTCGCGAACAAGATCACGGCGATGGCGAAATAGCGGCCGCGACGCGGATACGCTCGAGCAGGGCGTTGGTCGCGGCCCGCCTCAGTTTCCGACCACCACGGGGGTTATGTCCTGGAACCAGCTGCGCGCCTGGACGAAGCCTGACAGCTTGGGCGACAGCGCCCGCGGATTGAGGTCGCTGACGATGAAGAGCCGCACCGCGTCGGCGACGACGGCTTCATGGACCTGCTGGACGAGCTTGGTGCGTTCGGTGTCGTCGAACGTCGTCAGTATCTTTTGCGCCAGCGCATCGACCTTCGGATTTGAATAGCCGCCCCAGTTGGCGCCATTGGGCGCGGTAAACATGGAGGCCACCGCCTTCAGGAAATTGAGCGGGTCGGTCGCGCCGCTGCTGAAATTGAGGCCGTCATATTGGGGATACTTGACCGCACCCTGGATGAAGATGTTCAGGACCGTGTTCCAGTCGAGCGTGTCGAAGCTGACCTTGAACCCGACCTTCTCGAGCTGCTCCTTGACCAGCTCGTTCATCGGCAAAGGCTGCATCTGCCCTGATCCCGATGTCGAGATGGCGATGTTGATCGCGCAGGGATAGCAGCCTGCCTCCTTTAAGAGAGCGGTCGCCTTGGCGGGGTCCGTCTTGTACTCGACGGGATGGCCGTAATAGCGCTGCGTCGGCACGAAGATGCCAAAGCTCGGCACCGCGATCCCGTTCAGCATTTCCACCATCTCGTCGCGGTCGACGGCATAGTTGGCGGCCTGCCGCACGCGCATATCCTTGAACGGCCCATGCAGCGTGTTCAGGAGGTAGGGCCAGGTATGAGGATAGACGTTGGTCACGATCGTCATCCCTGCCTGCTTCAACCGATCGATCGCGTCCGGCGGCGGCGCCTCCACCCAATCGACCTGCCCCGACAGCAGCGCGGCAACCCGCGTCGAAGCTTCCGGCATCGGGATGAGGACGACGCGATCCTGCTTTGGAACGCGCTTGGGGTCCCAGTAATCGGCGTTCTTGACGAGCTCCAGCCGTTCGTGCGGAACCACCTTGTCGAATTTATAGGGGCCGGTGCCGGCCGGCGCCTTGGCATAGGCCTGATAGTCGTTGCCCGCCTTCTGCATCGCGCAGGGCGACATCATCAGGAGAAACGGCACATTGTAGGGAAACACCGACATGATGCTGTTGGTGTCGATGGCGATCGTGAAATCGTCGATCTTCTCCACGTGATCGATGTCCATGGCACGCGAGCGGGCGCGGGCGTAATTGAGCGGACTGAAAGCCGGGCTCGTCTTCGAGGTCAGGCGCGCGAAGTTCCAGATCGCAGCATCGGCATTCCAGTCGCAGCCGTCGTGGAATTTGACCCCATGGCGCAACTCGAAGATCCAGCGCTTGGGATTTCCCGGATCGGGATACCATTTCGTCGCCAAGCCGGGCTTGATGTCGGATTCCTGATCGCTGCGCGACAGATCCCAGTTGACGAGGCCGTCATAGAGGTTGAATCCGACGAAGCGAAAGCCCTCGAAACCCTGGTCCGGCTGCCCGGCCCAATCCGGAATGTCGCCGGCGGTCATGGCGATGCGCAAGACCGATTCCGCCTCGGACGGAAGCGCGCCGAACGCCAACGCCGCCACCATCACCATCAACGCCGCAAGGCCTGAAGCGAATGAACGGTTCACTCTGTTCATCGGATGCACCTCTCCGGCCCGTCGCACGCGCCCCCGAGCCCTTTTGTCCGCCATCATGCAAGGAGCGTGCCCTGCTCCGCGCGCCCTTCCCGAACGCGTCGAGCGCCCTCCCGACTGTCGGTGATGCCGAACCCTTGTGCGCGCCGGTGTCAGAATTTGAGCATGCGACTCACGAG
>DATJLY010000536.1:0-18793 GCA_035509095.1 Allostellaceae bacterium
GGTCGAACCGGATGCCGGGTCCCAGCGCCAGAATGGCAATGGCACCAAGCGCCGCCGGCGCGAACGCAACCGCGGCGATCCCGGTTTCATCCCAGGCAAAACCGCCAAGAATCGGTAACACGACGGCACATGGGTAAGAAACCGTAAACATCGCGGCCGACATACGCGGCACATCTTCGACCGGCACCACCAAAGCCGGCAGCGCCAGCATCAGCACGAGCGCCACCGCGTTGGCGCATCCGACGATCGCGGCGAGGGCCACGATCACGTTGCCCGATCCCACCACGATGCCGAACACGCTGGCCAGGATGAGCGCCCCCAGGACGACATAGATCGCCCGGCTTCGTACGACGCGCGACGCGATCGCCAGCATCAACAGCGACCCCGGCAGCTGTCCGCCATTGAGCGCCGACAAGACCGGCACCACGAGGTCGCCGCGTCCCATCCCATAGAGATAGTCCGGAAGGAAGGTGTTGGCGCTCCAATAGATCGTGTTGACGCCGCCGAGCATGATGCCCAGCCGCCAGACCAGAGGGTGGCGCCAATTGGGCCACCAGCGCCGCGCCGCAAAGCCGCGCGCCGCGCGCGAGGCGGCCGACGTGCCGGGCGCCCCCCACACCACGAGCGCGGCGGTCAGCAGGACCGGCAGCGCCCACACCACGAAAGAAAGCCGCCAGCTGCCGCGCACGAGCGGCAGCACGATGGGCACCGCGGCCGCGACCGCGATGATCTCGGATACCAGCAACCCGTTGGTATAAACGGCCGTCGCGAAGCCGATGCGATTGGGCATCCACTCCCGAACCAGCGGCGGCAAGGTCGGCTGCATGATGGCGATGCCCGCGCCCATGAGGATCGTGGCGCCGTCGAGGATCAGGATGTCCGGCGCCGCCCCCCGCGCGGCCGATCCGACGGCCGTCAGGATAAGCCCGGCGACAAGCGTCGCGCGCGCGCCAAAGCGCGCGATCAGCAACGCGCCAGGCACCGCCGCGAAGGCAAAGAGGAGCGAGGGCAGGCTGCCAAGCGTCCCGATCGCGGTTTCCGTGAGATTGAGGTCGCGATGGATCATGGGCAGCACGGGCGCGGCGGCCAGGATCGTCAGCCGCAATCCCATGCCGGCGAGCCACAGCAAGGTCAGCGTCCCGATGACGCGGCCCGAATCGCCCCGCATCGTGGCGGCATCGGTCGTCGGTCGCCGCGGTGCGGGGGTTGCCCCGGCCGCTCTCGCCTCGTCCATTAGGGCTGGCCCGCCGCAGGCGTGTGGATCAAAATCGCCGCGGCCCTCCAACCCATCGGCGTCGGGCTCCTAGGAGCGAGCCGACTTTCCTTCGTGTGCGGCGCCGTCGGAAAGCACGTGAAGACCGCGCGATTCATTTCCCCCCGACCCCATCATCCGTTGTCGTCCGCGGCGCATTTTTCTCGCGCGCATTATAGGACATTGCGGGCGCGCGGATGTGAAAGAATTGCAGAGGAAAGCGATTCCACTCAACCTATTCGCGCAGGTCTTCGAAGAATTCCTTCACTTTAGCGAAGAATCCTTCGCTCTCGGGATGACTGCGGCTGCTATCGCCGGCCTTCTCGAATTCGCGCAAGAGTTCCTGCTGACGTTTCGTCAAATTGACGGGCGTCTCGACCACCACCTCGACGAACATGTCCCCCCGCGTGGCCGAGCGAAGCACCGACATGCCTTTGCCGCGCAAGCGGAATTGATGGCTGGTCTGGGTCCCGGCCGGGACGGTGAGCTTGGCGCGGCCGCCGTCGATCACGGGAATCTCGATCTGGCTGCCGAGGATCGCCGTGGTGATCGAGATCGGCACGCGGCAATGGATGTTGGCGCCGTCGCGCTGAAAGATCGGGTGCGGCTTCACGGCAAGGAAGATATAGAGATCGCCCGCACCGCCGCCGCGCAAGCCTGCCTCGCCTTCGCCCGCGAGACGGATGCGATTGCCGTCCTCGACACCGGCAGGGATCGTGACGCTGAGCGTCTTTTCCTTGCGCACACGGCCTTGGCCGCCGCAGCTCCGACAGGGATTTTCCGTCACCCGGCCGGCGCCGTGGCAGGAGGGACAGGTGCGCTCGATCGTGAACAAGCCCTGCTGCGCGCGGACCCGCCCGGCACCGTGGCAGGTTGGGCAATTGACCGGACGCGAGCCCGGCGCCGCGCCGCTTGCGCCGCATGTCTCGCACGGCGCCAGGGTCGTGACGCGGATCGTCGTCTGCCGGCCCTTGAATGCGTCCTCGAGCGAGATCTCGAGATTGTAGCGCAGATCGTTGCCGCGCGTGTTGGCGCCCCGCTCGCCGCGGCGTTGACCCGAAAGATTGCCGAACATCTCGTCGAAAATGTCGGCAAAGCCCGCGGCGAAGCCGAAATCGCCGGCCCCCGGCCGCGCGCCGCCGCCCTCGAAGGCGGCGTGGCCGAACCGGTCATAGGCCGCGCGCTTCTGATCGTCCTTAAGGACGTCATAGGCCTCGCTGATCGATTTGAATTTCTGCTCGGCCGCCTTGTCGCCCGGGTTCCGGTCCGGGTGATGCTGCATCGCGAGCTTGCGATAGGCTTTCTTCAGGTCCTCGGGCCCGGCATCGCGCTGAACGCCCAAGAGTTCGTAATAGTCCTGCTTCGCCATCGGCTACCGTTCTTGGCCTGGATCGTTGACGCAGAACCGCCCCGAGGACATTTCCGTCACCGGGGCGGCTCCAAAAAAACAGGACAATTGTTAACCCGAGCGCTTCTTCCGCTCGTCCACCTCTTCGAAGTCGGCATCGACGACCTTGTCGTTGCCGCCCTGGGCATCCGGCCCGCCGCCGGCGGAGGGCCCGCCATCCCCGCCCGGCGCGCCGGCACCCGCCGCCTGCTGCGCCTTGTACATGGCCTCGCCAAGCTTCATCGCGGCTTGCGCAAGGGCGTCGGTCTTGGCCTTGATCTGGGCGACATCATCGCCGCCCGTCACGCCTTTCAGGTCGCGGATCGCCGCTTCGACCGTGGTGCGGTCGCCGGCCGGCACCTTGTCGCCACCCTCGCTGAGCGTGCGCTCGGTGGTGTGGACAAGCGCCTCGGCCTGATTGCGCGCCTCGACCAGTTCGCGCCGCTTCTTGTCCTCGTCGGCGTGCGCCTCGGCGTCCTTCACCATCTTGTTGATGTCGGCATCGCTCAAGCCGCCCGACGCCTGGATTCGGATCTGCTGCTCCTTGCCGGTCGCCTTGTCCTTGGCGCTGACGCTGACGATGCCGTTGGCGTCGATGTCGAACGTGACCTCGACTTGCGGGACGCCGCGCGGTGCGGACGGCAATCCGACCAGATCGAACTGCCCCAGCAGCTTGTTGTCGGCCGCCATCTCGCGCTCGCCCTGGAACACGCGGATCGTGACCGCGGTCTGATTATCCTCGGCGGTCGAGAAGATCTGGCTCTTCTTGGTCGGGATCGTCGTGTTGCGGTCGATGAGCCGGGTGAACACGCCGCCCAGCGTCTCGATGCCAAGCGACAGCGGCGTCACGTCGAGCAGCAGGACGTCCTTCACCTCGCCCTTCAGCACGCCCGCCTGGATGGCCGCACCCACGGCCACGACCTCGTCGGGATTGACCGAGCGGTTCGGCTCTTTGCCGAAGAACTGCTTCACGGTCTCGATCACCTTGGGCATGCGGGTCATGCCGCCGACCAGGATCACCTCATTGATCTCGGACGCTTTGAGGCCGGCATCCTTGATCGCATTGCGACAGGGCTCGATGGTCTTTTGGATCAGATCGTCGACGAGCGCCTCGAGCTTTGCCCGCGTCAGCTTGATGTTGAGGTGCTTCGGCCCGTGCTGGTCCGCGGTGATGAAGGGAAGGTTCACCTCGGTCTGCATCGAGGACGACAGCTCGATCTTCGCCTTCTCGGCCGCCTCCTTGAGGCGCTGAAGGGCGAGCCGGTCGGACCGCAGGTCGATGCCCTGCTCCTTTTTGAACTCGTCCGCGAGATAGTCGATGATCCGCTTGTCGAAATCCTCGCCGCCCAGGAACGTATCGCCGTTCGTGGACTTCACCTCGAACACGCCGTCGCCGATCTCGAGCACCGATATGTCGAAGGTGCCGCCGCCCAGATCATAGACGGCGATCGTGCCGCTGTTCTGCTTCTCGAGCCCATAGGCGAGCGCCGCCGCGGTCGGCTCGTTGATGATGCGCAGCACCTCGAGCCCGGCGATCTTGCCGGCGTCCTTGGTGGCCTGACGCTGGCTGTCGTTGAAATAGGCCGGAACCGTGATGACGGCCTCGGTCACCGTCTCGCCGAGATAGGCCTCCGCCGTCTCTTTCATCTTCTGCAGCACGAAGGCGCTGATCTGCGACGGCGCATATTTCTTGCCCCGGCTTTCGACCCAGGCGTCGCCGTTCTCGCCCGTGATGACCTTGAAGGGGACGAGCTCCGTCTCCTTCTTGACCATCGGGTCGCTAAAGCGCCGGCCGATGAGCCGCTTGATGCCGTAGAACGTGTTCTCGGGGTTGGTGACGGCCTGGCGCTTGGCCGACTGGCCGACCAGCCGTTCGCCCGATTCGGTGAAGGCGACCTGGGACGGGGTGGTGCGCGCCCCTTCGCTGTTCTCGATCACCTTGGCGTTCTTGCCTTCCATCACGGCGACGCACGAGTTGGTGGTGCCGAGATCGATCCCGATGACTTTTGCCATTGCTACCTCGTGTTGCAGCAGGGCTGCGCAGCCCATGAAGGCACTGCGACCGCCCCCTTAGGTTGGTCCCCGACAGGATATCCCTGTGAAGTGCCTCGCTTATATATGAATGCCGGTTGAACCAATCAATAACGGGCGGCCGGGAATCTGCCTGCCGTCTCCGCCGGTTCGGGCCGGGCGCCCTTAGACGACCTCGTCCACCCGGGCGGCCGGCCCCGGCGCCTTGGCGACGCCCACCATGGCGGCCCGCAGAAGCCGGTCATGGATCCGGTAGCCGGGCTGGAGCACCTGGACGATCGAGCCGGCCGGCCGGGCCGTGTTCTCGAGCTCGAACATCGCCTCGTGCAGGTTGGGATCGAACCGGTCGCCCGGCTGCGGGTCGATCTTCTTGACGCCGTGGCGTTCGAGGACGGCCAGCAGCTCCCGCTCGGTAGCGGCGACGCCGGCGAGCAGGGTCTGTGCCAGGTCGTCCCGGGCCGCGTCGCCCCCCGCCGCGTCGATGGCGCGGCGGAGATTGTCGGCAACGGTCACGACATCCTTGGCGAAGTTCGCGACCGCGTAGCGCTGCGTGTCCTCGCGCTCGCGCTGGGCCCGGCGGCGCGTGTTCTCGGTCTCGGCAAGCGCCCGCAACAGCTTGTCCTTGGTCTCGCCCAGCTCGGCCTCGAGCGCGCCGATCCGGTCGGCTTCAGGCGGGGTCTGGCTTTCGGCGCCCGCGGCGCCGTTCTCGTCTTCGGTCATCGGTCTTTATCCATTCATCCGAGCAAGCGGCCGATCACCTTGGCGGTATAGTCGACCAGCGGAATGATGCGCGCGTAATTGAGCCGGGTCGGGCCGATCACCCCGATCGCGCCGACCACCTGCTCCCGCGAGTTGCTGTAGGGGGCGACGATCATCGAGCAGCCGGCGACCCCGAACAGAGGGTTGGCGGAGCCGATATAGATCTGCACGCCTTGTCCCTCGCGCGTGGCGTCCAGAAGCCGCACCATCGCCTCGCGCGTCTCCAGCATGTCGAAAAGCGCCCGCAACCGCTCGAGATCGGCCAGCGCCGTCACGTCGTTGAGGAGCTTCGCCTGGCCTTTGACGATAAGGGCCGTGCCCTCGCCGCCGCCGGCCCAGGAGGCGAGCCCCGCTTCGATCACCCGGGCGGTGAGCTCGTCGAGCTGCGCCTTGCGGTTCTCGATCTCGCCCAGGATCGCCGTGCGCGCCTCGTCGATCGTGTGCCCGGCGAGTCGCGCATTGAGGAAGTTCGTGGCCGCGGTCAAGGTCGCGGCGGGGGTGCCGAGCGGCATGTCGATGAGCCGGTTCTCGACGAGGCCGCCTTCGGTCACCATCACCACGAGGGCGCGGGTCGCCGCGATCGGCACGAACTCGATATGCTTGAGCGGCCCCTCGATCTTCGGCGCGACGACCACCCCGGCGCAGCGCGACAGGCCGGACAAGGTGGAGGTCGCCTCCTCGAGCGCCTGGGCCAGCGACTTGCCCGCCGCGCCGAGCGGCCCATCGATGCTGCGCCGCTCGTCCTCGGTCAGACCGCCGACCTCCAGCAGGCCCGACACGAAGAGCCGCAGGCCCGCATCGGTCGGAAGCCGGCCGGCCGAGGTATGGGGCGCGAACAAGAGCCCCGATTCCTCGAGATCGGCCAGCACATTGCGGATGGTGGCGGGCGACAGGTCGAGGCTGCCGCGCCGCGACAGGGTGCGCGAGCCGACCGGCTCGCCGGTCTCGACATACGTGTCCACCACCATCCGGAAGATTTCCCGGCTGCGTTCATTGAGTTCGATGATGGGTGACTTCGCCGTTGGCTCTGACATGCCGCGCACCTATGTAGGTAAGCGCCCCTAAAGCGTCAACCGGCGGGCCTTTACGTGCCCCGGCATGCACACTAGCTTGGGCTTCGTCACCAGAAGAGGATGGATCGATGCCGCGCCCATCAGGCCGCGCACCCAATGAGATGCGCGCCGTTGTGCTCGAGCCGGGCGTCTCGAAATATGCCGAGGGCTCGTGCCTCGCCCGGTTCGGCGACACCCACGTGCTGTGCATGGCGACGGTCGAGGACAAGGTCCCGCCGTTCCTGCGCAATAGCGGCCGCGGCTGGATCACCGCCGAATACGGCATGTTGCCGCGCTCGACCCATACCAGGACCGAGCGCGAGGCGGCGCGCGGCAAGCAGTCCGGGCGCACCCAAGAGATCCAGCGCCTCATCGGTCGCTCGCTCCGGGCGGTCTGCGACCTCGGCGCGCTCAGCGAGCGGCAGATCCGGATCGACTGCGACGTGGTTCAGGCCGACGGCGGCACCCGCACCGCGGCGGTGACGGGAAGCTATGTCGCGCTGCGCCTCGCGCTGGGCAAGCTGGTCGCCTCGGGCGCGCTCGCCCATATGCCGCTCGAAGACGCGGTGGCGGCGGTTTCCTGCGGCATGGTCGGGAGCCAGCCGGTGCTCGATCTCGACTATGCCGAGGATTCGACGGCGGCGGCCGATGCGAATTTCGTGCTGACCGGACGGGGCGGAATTGTCGAGATCCAGGCGACGGCGGAGGCGGCGGTGTTCGGCGAGCCCGATTTCGCGGCGATGCTGACGCTGGCGCGGCATGGGATCGAGACTCTTCTGAAGCTGCAGCGTCAAGCCCTGGGTCTTGGCTGAGGCGATGGCGCGCCGTCTTGCCGGCGGGACGTTGGCGCTCGCCACGCACAATTCCGGCAAGCTGGTCGAGATCGCGGCGCTGGTCGAGCCGTTCGGCATCGCCACCCGAAGCGCCGCCGCGCTCGGCATCGCCGAGCCCGAAGAGACCGGCGCCACGTTCGAAGAGAATGCGTGTCTCAAGGCCGTGACCGTCGCCGTTGCCAGCGGCCTGCCGGCGCTTGCGGACGATTCGGGGCTGGTCGTGCCGGCGCTTGGCGGCGCGCCCGGCATTTATTCGGCGCGATGGGCCGGGCCGGAGCGGGATTTCGGCGCCGCCATGCGCCGGATCGAGCGGGAGCTGGGCGCGCGCGACCGGGCCGCCTCGTTCGTCGCGGCCTTGGCGCTCGCCTGGCCCGATCGCCATGTCGAGTGCTTTCGCGGCGAGGTTCACGGCCGCCTGGCCTTTCCGCCGCGCGGCGCGCGCGGCTTCGGCTATGATCCGATCTTCATCGCGGCAGGGTGCCGCGAGACCTTCGGCGAGATGGAGCCGGTGGAAAAGCACGCGATCAGCCACCGCGCCGTCGCGTTCCGCCTCCTCGTGCAGGCCTGTTTCGGGCCGCCGCCGTGACGGAGATCGCGCTTTATCTGCATTGGCCGTTCTGCAAGTCGAAATGCCCTTATTGCGACTTCAACAGCCATGTGCGGGCAGGCATCGACGCGGACCGATGGCAGCGGGCGCTGTTGCGGGAGCTCGATCACTACGCGGCGAAGACGCGCGGGCGGCGGCTCGTCTCGGTCTTTTTCGGCGGCGGCACGCCGTCGCTGATGCCGGCGGGAACGGTCGCCGCCTTGCTCGATCGCGCGGCTTTTCACTGGCGCGCGGCTCCCGATATCGAAGTGACGCTCGAGGCTAATCCCAGCTCGGTCGAGGCGGCGCGGTTTGCCGATTTCCGAGCCGCCGGCGTCAACCGCGTCTCGCTGGGCGTGCAGGCGCTCGACGACCATGTGCTGCGCTTTTTGGGGCGCGGCCACGACAGCGGCGAAGCCCGCGCGGCGGTCGCAACGGCGGCCCGTCTTTTTCCCCGCTATTCCTTCGACCTCATCTATGCGCGGCCGGGACAGGACGCGAGCGCGTGGCGTCGCGAGCTCGACGACGCGCTTCTCATGGCAGGCGATCATCTCTCGGTCTATCAACTCACGATCGAGCAAGGCACCGCCTTTGCGACCCGGTTCGCGCGCGGCGATTTCCGCCTGCCGGACGAGGAAACCGCCGGCTCGCTCTACGAAGCGACCCAAGAGCGGCTCGATCGCGCCGGGCTCGCCGCCTACGAGATCTCCAACCACGCGCGGCCGGGCGCCGAATGCCGGCACAATCTGGTCTATTGGCGCTATGACGATTATGTCGGCGTCGGTCCGGGCGCGCACGGACGGATCACGCTCGCGGACGGCAAGCACGCCACGCGGCAGCGTCGCGCGCCCGAGACCTGGCTCGCCGCGGTCGAGGCCGACGGCCACGCGACCGAAGAGGACATCGTGCTGCCGCCGGGCGAGCGCCGCGACGAGATGGTGATGATGGGCCTGCGCCTTGCCCAAGGCATCGACCGCGCGCGCTTTCACCGCGAGACCGGGCGCGCGATCGAGGCGTCGTTCGCCGCGCGAGCCCTTGCCGACCTCGTTGCCGGCGATTTCTTGGTGCTCGACGATGCCGGCCTGCGCGCGACCTCGGCCGGCCGGCAACGGCTCAACGCGGTGTTGGCGCGACTTCTTGCCTAACGGGGAGAGATCATGAAACGCAGCGATGGCCGCATTCTCACGACCCATGTCGGCAGCTTGCCCTATCTCGCGCCGCTCGACCGTGCGGCGCCCGACTATGCGGCGCGACTGTCCGAGGCCGTCGCTGCCGTGGTCGCAAAGCAGCGCGCGACCGGGATCGACATCGTCAACGAAGGCGAATACTCAAAGGGCGGCGATTGGCTGAGCTATCTCGATGACCGCTTCGGCGGCTTCGAGGAGCGCCCCGTGCCGGGCGGCACGCCGATCCTCGCGCAAGGCAAGGACCGCGAAGCGTTCGCCGATTTCTATCGTCAGGCGGCCGAGCGCGGCACGCTGTTCTATCAGCCGGGGCAGCAGATGGCGACGCGGCGCCCCTATCGCGTCTGCACCGCGCCCGTCACCTATCGCGCCCAAAGCGCGCTCGCGCGAGAGATCGAGCTGCTTTGCGCCCATGCCGCGCCCGACGACGCGTTCCTCACGACGACCGCGCCGGGCAGCATCGAGCCTTATCGCGGCAACGAGTTCTATGCCACCGAAGAGGCGTATCTCTACGCCCTCGCCGACGCGCTGAAGGTCGAGTACGAGGCGATCGCCGCATCGGGCCTTGTGCTTCAGATCGATGATGCCTGGCTCCCGGCGCTGTGGGACCGGATCGGCATGGCGATGGGGATGGACGCCTTCCGCAAGCGCTCGCTCAAGCGGGTCGAGGCGTTGAACCACGCGCTTGCCGGCGTTCCCGAGGACCGCGTCCGCTATCACCTGTGCTGGGGAAGCTGGCACGGGCCGCACGCCTACGACCTCGAGATGAAGGATTTCGTCGACGTGATGCTGCGGGTGAAGGCCGGCGCCTATTCGTTCGAGGCGGCCAACGCCCGCCACGAGCACGAATACGAAGTGTGGGAGACGGTCCGGCTGCCGGCCGGCAAGATCGTCATCCCGGGCGTCATCACGCATTCGACCGACCTCATCGAACATCCGCGGCTGGTGGCGCAGCGGATCGAGCGGTTCGCGCGGCTCGTCGGGCGGGAGAACGTGATTGCCGGCGCCGATTGCGGCTTTGGCGGCCGCTCGCATCCGCAGATCGCCTGGGCAAAACTCGAAGCGCTGGTCGCGGGCGCGCAGATCGCAAGCCGCGCGCTTTGGCGCTGAGGGTCAGGCCGTGGCGGTTGGATAAGGGCTCGTATCGGTGAGCGCGATCATCTTGCGCGCGAGCCGTATCACGAGATCGGCCCGCACGCCGGCGCTTGCCGGATCATCCCACAGGTTGACGAGCTCGTCGGGGTCGTTTGCGAGATCGTAGATCTCGCCCCAGGGGACACCGTCATAGACACTGAGCCGGTGGCGGTCGGTGATGAGCGAACGCATGCGCACACGGCTGTCGAACCCGACTTGCGGGCGCTGTCCTTCTTCTTCGATGAGGAGATCGGCGTGGTGCGTCCGCGCGGCTCCCGAGAAGAGCGGCGCCAAGTCGCGCCCTTGTATCCCGTTGAAGGGCGCAACCGATGCCCGTGCCAGAATCGTCGGCGCGAGATCGAGCGTGCCGCAGAGCGCATCGCTGCGCCTGTTTTGAGGCTTCTGCGGATCGTGCCACAAGAACGGCGCTTCGACGATGCCGCGATAATGGATCGGACCTTTCAGGAGAAGCTGATGGTCGCCCATGAAGTCGCCGTGATCGGCGGTGAAGATCACCACCGTGTTCTCCGCGAGACCCAGCGCCTCGAGCCGGGCGAGGAGACGGCCCACCGCCGCGTCGATGAAGCTGATCGAGCCATAGTTCAGCGCGATCGCCTCGCGCGCCTCCTGCTCGGTGCAGGCGAAGAGCTGCGGCGTGTGCTTCACCGCGCGGCCGGCATCGCGCTCGGCGCGCAACGCCGCGACATGCGGCGGCGCGCGGTCGGCGCCCGCGCGGTAGGAGCGCGGCAGCTCCATGTCCTGGGGCCGGTACATGTCCCAATAGCGGCCCGGCGGGGTGAAGGGATGATGCGGATCGGCGAACGAGCACATGAGGAAGAACGGCGCATCGCCCCGCGCCGCGTCTTCCAGCACCGCTTCGCTCATGGTCGCGCAATAGCCGGTCGGATGAAGCGCCTCGGGAAGCCGGGTGCGCCATGCCTGGCGAAAGGCCGCGAGTGCCAGTTCCGGCGTCGGCAGCGCGTTCTCCGTCCCGACGAGGCTGTCGGCGTTGGGCACCTGCTGCCGCAGCCACCGGCGATAATGGCCTTCGAGGTCGTCGCCGTGCTCGATCGTCAGATGCACCCGGTCGAAGCCATAAAACGGCAAGCTCACGTCGTAATCGGGGCGCGCACGCCAATTGGGCTTCCATTCCTGGTCGTAGCGCCCGTCGTCGGGGCGCGCCTCGAGCGCGAGGCGCTCCTCCGGGTCGCGCGGCCAGACCGGCGGGTTGCCGGTCATGTTCTGGAGGTGCGACTTGCCCACGAGCGAAGTGCGATATCCCGCGCGCCGCAGCAGCTCGACGAAATTGGTGGCGCTCAAGGAGAGTGGGATGCCGTTGTGCCGCACGCCGTGGAGCGAGGGCATCCGCCCCGTCATCAGGGTCGCGCGATTGGGCATGCAGATGGGGCAGGCGACATAGAATCGGTCCGCCGCGAAGCCTCGCGCCGCGATCGCGTCGATGTTGGGGGTCCGCACCACCCGGTTGCCATAGCAGCCGAGATGGTCGGAGCGGAGCTGGTCCGCGATGATGAACAGGAAATTGGGCCGGGTGCCGCGCGCCATGTCAGGCCTCGTCTTGGTGGCGGCGCTTGCCTTAGGCGCTTCGTGCCGCCGGCGCAACGGCAAAGCATGCGAACTCCGCTTGAGCGAGGGGGCGGAAATGTGGGACCCTCGCCAAAAATCGCGTCTTATGCTAACCGGCAGCGGTTTGAGACAGGGTTGCGCGGATGGAGATCATCGCCGACGTCAAGCTTCACGCCTATGGCACGCTGACCGTGCTGCAGGACATCAAGCTGCATCTGCGGCCGGGCGAGATCCTGTCGGTGATCGGGCCGTCGGGCTGTGGCAAGTCGACACTCTTGGGCATCATCGGCGGCATTCTCAAGCCGACCGATGGCGCCATCTATATGGAGGGGGAGGCGCCCCCCGACTGCCTCAATCCCTTGACATTCATCTTTCAGGACTTCGCGCTCTTGCCGTGGCGGACGGTGGCGCAGAATGTCGCGCTGCCGCTCGAGCACCACAAGCTCTCGTCGGCCGAGCGCAAGGCCCGGGTGATGGACGCGCTCCAGCGCACCAAGCTCGACGAGTTCGCCGACGCGCTGCCGAAGCAGCTCTCGGGCGGCATGCGTCAGCGGGTCGGCATCGCCCGCGCCCTGGTGGTGCGGCCGGCCGTATTGCTGATGGACGAGCCGCTGTCGGCGCTCGACGCCCAGACCCGCGACTTGTTGATGGAGGATTTCCTCGACCTGTGGTTGAGGGAACGGGTCGCCGGCATCTATATCACGCATAATTTCCATGAATGCCTGCGGCTTGCCGACCGCATCATGGTGCTGTCGCGGCGGCCCGGTAAGATCAAGGAGATCATCGAGGTGCGGATTCCCCAGCGCGAGCGGGCGCAGAAATCGGCGCAGGCCGTGCTCGCCGATCTCGGCGACAGGCTCTGGTCGCTGATCCGCGATGAGGCCTCGAAGGCGGAACGGGAGGTGGTCGATGCTTGAGGACACGGTCGTCGGGACTGCCGCCGCCCCGGCCCAGCCCGGGGGGCGGCGCGAGGTTGCCTTCCGCGGCGGCGGCTTCGATCTGAAGCCCAAGGCCATGCATTCCTGGATCGCGTTCGCGATCCTTATCGCGCTGTGGCAGGTGGCGGTCTCGCGGCGCTGGATCGACCCGGTGTTCCTGCCCTCGCCGCTCGCGATCTGCGAGGCGTTGTGGAGCCTCGCGCGGTCAGGCGACCTGTGGCTCAACCTGTCGACGTCGCTGGTGCGGATCGGCTGGGGCTGGCTCTTCGGCAGCGGCCTCGGCCTCGTCGTCGGCATCGCCATGGGATTGTGGTCGATGACCCGCGCCGTGGGCATGCCGCTCGTCTCGGCAATCTATCCGGTTCCGAAGATCGCGCTTTTGCCGCTGTTCATCTTGTGGATGGGGATCGGCGAGACGCCCAAGATCGTGACCATCGCATCGGGCGTGTTCTTCCCGACCGTGATCGCGACCTTCAGCGGCGTCGACGGCACGCCGCGCAACCTCATCCGCATGGGCCAAAGCTTCAACATGCCCATGCTGAGCATCATCTGGAAGATCATCATGCCCTCGTCTCTGCCGGGCATCCTCGCCGGGTTCCGCATCTCGATGGCGACGGCGCTGCTGCTCGTCGTGTCGGCCGAGATGATCGGCGCGCAATATGGCGTCGGCGCGTTCCTGCTCACCGCCGGCAACCTGATGCAGACCGACGACCTGATGGCCGGGGTCGTCATCCTGTCGGTCCTGGGCCTCAGCCTCGGCGCGATCCTCACCATGCTTGAAAAGGCATTCCTGAGCTGGCGCTAGGAGGCGCCGCTGAAGCGACGGGCGGGCCCATCATCGACACCCCCTGAATCGGCGTCGCCCCGCGCGACCGAGGCGCTTGCGATCGAGCTGACGGCGGTGATCGTCACGGTGACCGGGGACGAACCGCGGGTGCTGACGCTCGAGGACGGCATGGCGCTTCCCTCGGGGCCGTTCCAGCAGCGCCACCGCTCGCTGCAAATGGGCGCCCGCTCGTGGGTCGAGGAGCAGACCTACCAGAAGCTCGGCTATGTGGAGCAGCTTTACACCTTCGCCGATCGCGGCCGCACGCGCGGCGGCGAGGAGATGCGCGTCGTCTCGATCAGCTATCTCGGCCTGACGCATGAAAGCGGCGCCACCGGCAGCGCGGGCTGGCACAGCTGGTATCGCTATTTCCCGTGGGAGGATTGGCGCGCCGGCCCGCCGCGTCTTGTCGCGAGCGCGATCATTCCGCGCCTCACCGCATGGGCGCGCACCGGCGCCGACGCGCAGCGCCGCGCGCGCGCCGAGCGGATCGCCGTCACCTTCGCCACCTCCGGGCGCGACTGGAACGAGGATTTCGTGCTGCAGCGTTATGAGCTGCTGTGGGAGGCGGGGCTGGTCCCGGAAGCAGGGCCCGATGTGGGCGACCCGCTTCCCGGCGTCGCCATGACGCACGACCATCGCCGCATCCTCGCCACCGGCATCGCTCGGCTCAGGGCCAAGATGAAATACCGCCCGGTGATGTTCGAGCTGATGCCCGAAAGCTTCACCCTTCTGCGGCTTCAGCGCGTCGTGGAGGCGGTCGCCGGGCGGCGCCTCCACAAGCAGAATTTCCGCCGCCTCATCGAGCAGCAAGGCCTGGTCGAGGAAACCGGCGAGGTCTCGACCGAAACCGGCGGCCGCCCGGCAAAGCTGTTCCGCTATCGCCGCGACGTGCTGGTGGAACGGGCGAGCGTCGGCACCAAGCTGCCCCTCTACCGGTCGGATTGAGGAAGCATCTCCTCTCGTCAGTCGGCTAACGGGACTTTGGTTACCAGTCGGCGGGTTTTGCGATTGTGGTTCCGGGGATCGGATTTGGAAATTGCGAAGCGCTCAGCATCGCCCGTCTTATATGCCTCTTGAAGCTCGCGACTCGCTCAAGTTGCGGCGCCATTTGCCAACGGCCCGGGCACACGACAAAGACCGGCTTCGACCGCTCGACACTGACCATTTGAATTGGTGTTACGAGATCGGTGTCGTTTGAAATTACAACCGCTGCCTCGAACACGCCTTTCCATGCATCATTCAGCAGGTGTGCTGCCAGATTCACGTCCGAGCCCTTTTCTTCCATGGAGTGCACTTCCGATATCAACGCCGCCGGGAGCGGTCTTGGTGCGGCTGCCGACCGCGATGAGCTCTTGCTGCCGTAGGTACCAACTGCGAGCTGGGCAGCAGTGCCCAAAGACCCGCCGCTCACCCGGTGAACGCCGGACGGAATGATCATGGGGCCCGGCGCGTCGATGGTCGCACCGCCCACAGGCAAATTTGTCAGCGGACGCCAGATCGTCTTCGCGAGAAATCTCCCATAATGAATTTCAACCTCTGGCAAGGTTGCTAGAGCGCTTAGGAATGCGTGCTGCCTTCTCGGGGCGCCAGGATCTGCCGCGCCGGAAACGCGAGCCGTGAAGTATTTGACCTTTTCGATCGTGTGGGTCGCGGGCACAAGATGCTTGGCGAGCTCAACGACGTTGAGCCACTTGAAGGGGGTCCCCTTCACGGCTCCGTAGTATAGATTGAAACCGTCCACGTAAACCCAGGTGCGAATTGCGACGCCCTCCAAAAAGCAAGGGCCGCTCCGAAAAGCGGCCCCTGAGCCGACAGCACGCTGCCGGCGGGTAGTTGCAAAAAATATGGCCGGTCGACTCGAAAAGTCAAATTTCTTCTTGACGCAAAGCAACCGTCCATGGCGACAAAAGAGAGCATCAATCTATTGGCTCATCCGCAAATAGGGCCAGCTCAACAAGGCGGCGCCGTCGACCTCGTGCTTCAGCAAATGCTGCGCGGTGTACCAGGCGATCTGGTGCAGGATGTCGGCCGCGTCGATGCGGCCTTCGGGATCGATGAAGCCGGCCGAGTGGATGATCTCGGGCGCGGGCTCGCCCGTGTATTTGGCGATGATGTCCGCGACCTGCGGCGCCGTCGGCCCGTCGCGACGGCTGCCGTCCGGCGCCGAGAACGCCGCGAAATAGTCGCGCGCGGCGTGCAGATAGGCCGCAAGGAACCGGCGCAGCATGTCCTCGCGCCCGTCCGTCGTCACCGTGGCGGCGAAAACGGCGCCGACCTGCCACGGCGTCTCGTCCCCGGACCAGCCGAGGAGCGTCGCCGCGCCGCGATCGATCGCGGCGATGCCAGGGGCGCCCGCGAGCATGCCGGCATCGACCTCGTTTCCCGCGAGCGCCGACACGATGTTGGGCGAGGAATAAAGCGGCACCAGGCGCACGCTCTTCACGTCGAAGCCGTATTTCTCGGCCAGGCGGCCCAGCGCGTACTGGCCGGGCGCGCCGACCTGGACGATGGCGAGCGAATGGCCGGCGAGATCGCGCGGGGATTTGAGCCCCGCCGCGAAAGCCCGGTTCGAGGCGAGGTAGCCGAGGGTGCGATAGGACGCGCGATCGCGTGCGGCGCCGGCGACAAGGCGCAAATCGCCTTCCGCCGCGAGGCTGTAGAAGCCGGCGCTGAGCGGCGACACGCCGATATCGAGATCGCCCGTCATCACCGCGACCGCGATGGGCTGCGCCTGATCGAACGGGACGAGCGAGACGTCGAGCCCCTCGTCGCGGAAATAGCCGCGCGCGGCGGCGATGAAGACTTGGCCCGAAGCCGCGGTCTTGAGAAGACCGACCCTGATCTCCTCGGCCGCGGCCGGGGCGCCCGCGAGCATAAGCGCGACAAGGAACAGGGCGCGCGCGCCCCTCGCGCCGGTCACTTGCAGGTTCGGATCTCGCCCAGCGGCTGACACGCGCCCGGCGGCGCCGGCGCGGCGCCGGTCGGGGACGCGAAAGACGGCAGGCCGGCGATCAGCGTTTCTTCCGGGACCGGCGTGGGCGTGCCGCTGCGCTCGGCGATCTCGGTGCGGCGCTCTTCCTCGGCGCGGATGCGCTTGTCGAGCTCGGCGACGTCGTGGTCGTATTGCGCGGCCGTGATCTCGCCTTCATCCACTTTGCCGGCGCCGAATCGCCGCGCCTCAATCCGCACGTAGAGAAGGTCGGGAAAGGCATAGGCCGCCTCGCTATAGGCTTGGGTGACGGTCGGCACGGCGCATTCGACGGCGGCGCGATAGGTGCGCAACCGGCCCTCCGCGCGCGCCGCGTCGCAGGCGGCAAAGGCGGCGTTGGCCTTGGCGCGGGCCTCGTCGAGCCGCGGCTGACGCAGACAGCCGGACAGCGCCACTGCGATCAGGGCCAGGAAAAAGCCGGCGCGCGGCCGATCGGTCGAAACTGTCATTCATTGCACCAAAACGAACCCGGTGCCGGCGATCATCGATCGGTGGCCGCCGGCCGGCAAGGGCGGTTGCCGAATTCTTAACCTTCGTCGGTTGCAATGGGAACCTGCCGCAGCGTTCCGGCCGGGCCCGCCTCATGAAGGACGATGTGTTCCGCCCGATGATCGATGTCGGATCATCGCGCGTCTTCGACTGCAACGGGATCACGCTCAAGCTGCTCGCCGATCATGCAGGCGGCGAGGACCTGTTCTTTCGCCATCCGCGGCTGAACCACGTCGTCGTCATCAAACACAGCGTCATGCCGTCCGAGCGCCGCTCGCGCTACGATCCGCCGGTCGGCACCAAGCTCTATTTCCCGTTCAACGAGCGCAATCCCAGCGAGGGCGGCAGCACCATCTTCCTCCACGACCGTCAGCTCGAGGCGGCGCTCAACGAGAAATGCGGCGTGAGCCGCACCGCCGACAAGGAGGCGTTCGCCGAGGATTTGCGCCTGTTGCGGCTTCTGGCGCGGCTGCCGACGCTCGACCCGTTCCTTTTGCGCGATGTGGTCGAGGCCGACGGGATCGTCGTCTCGGACCGCTATCTCGAGATCACCGACGACCATTGGTCGGAGATCCAGGGCCTCATTCAGCAGAAATTCGTGCCGATCGTGCGGGCGGCGTTCCCCGACGCGAAATCCTCGCGCGTGCACGCGAAGAAGCTCATCGAGAAACTGTGGGAGGCAAAGGACGAAGAGGCGCTGGCGCCGATCATCGACGTGTTCGGGCTGCCGCAGGACGGCGCGCTCGACATCCTTTATTCGTGGAAGGTCATCACCTTCTATTCCTATCAATATCAGCGGCTCCGGCCATCGCTTCTCGATCTCGCGCAGTGGCTGAAGGACAGCGAAGCGATCGCGAGCTTCGCGGTGGGGCCGCTGCGCAATGGCCTGGTGCGTCTGCACCATGCGGTCCGCACCGAATTGCGCACGCAATGGAGCCGGATCGAATCCATCCTCGGCGATTACGAGGACGGATACGACAAGATGTTCATCAAGAAGACCGACACCGCGCCGTTCCTGGAGTTCCTCCGGAACTGCCGCGCGACGTTCTGGGAGATCGGCGACGCGCTGGGCAAGATCGACCAGGCGGTGGTGTGCTGGGACCGGATCACCGGCCGCTATCCGATGCGCCGCGTCCATCCGATCGACGCGCTCGAAGCGACCTTCTCGATGCTCGAGGACATTCTCGGCGCCGACCTCGAGGCCGATCACGTCGCGGTGAGGTGAGGCTCAGGGCGCGGCGCGCCAGTCCCGCTCGAATTCCGCAAGCTCGTCCTGCTCGAGGTCGGAGACCGCCCAGAGCGACATCCCGTCCGCGCTCCAATGCAACACGTTATAGCCGTTGCGCGCGGTGTCGACGGGCGCCTCGGCGCCGGCGCGCTCGGGCCAGATGAACAGGTTGATCGGATGCTTGCCGTGCTGATAGGCGAGCGCCGCGACCGGGCGGCCGCCGAGATAATCGAGGCGCCCGCCGACGAGCGGATAGCCTTGCGCGGCAAGGTCCTTCACCGGCGGCGCGAAATCGAGCTTGCCGTCGAACCACGGCTTCACCGTATGGCGGTCGGTCGAGATCACGTCGGTCAGATGGCCCGGCTGAAGCGAGCGCACATGATCATCGACGAGCGCCGCCACCACGCCGCCGTCATTGGCGGGCCGCACCGCGAGGACGAGGCTCGCGGCGAGCGCCGCGCCAACGCCGAAGCTCGCGAGCTCGCGCCACGGCAGCCGCCAGGCGCGGCGCGGCGTCG
>DATJLY010000537.1:0-4538 GCA_035509095.1 Allostellaceae bacterium
GCCGCGCGTCCGAGATACTCGCCGGCAAGATCAAAAACCTGCCGCTGTCCGCGATACGACGGCTTCACAACGAGTGGCACATCCCTGCCGACATCTTGATTCGCCGCGCAGCCTGACCCTCACCGCTCGTTCCTACGGCCCAGCACCATCGAAAGGGCCAAGGTCACGATCTGCGCCGCCATGCCGAGGCCGAGCGCGTGGCCATAGGCGGCGGGGCCGGCGCCGTCGCCCAGGATCGCGAAGAAGAGGCCGCCGAACAGCGGGACGCTGACCGCCGCCCCGGTCTGCAAGGTCGAGTTCATCATGCCGGCCGCGAGCCCGGTATGGCTCGGCGGCACATCGCCCAGGATGGTGTTGATCATCTCGGGCATCGCGACGCCCTGGCCAAAGCCGGCGATGAAGACGGCCGTGAAAAGCACCGGCCCGCCGATCAGATTGGCGGCCGCGAACGCGATCCCGGCATAGCCCACAAGCTGGACCGCCATGCCGGCGCCGAAGAGATAGGGCCGCACCGCCGGCGGAAATCGCGTCGCCAGCATCGGGCCGATGAAATTGGCGATGCCATAAGGGAGCACCGCGAGCCCGGCCTCGAGCGGCGTCTCCCCCACCCCGGCCTGAAGATAAAGCGAGAAGAACACATAGAAAGGCGAGGTGAAGAAGAACAGCATCGCGACGATCAGCCCGCGCCGAAAGCGGCCGATCCGCATCAACGCCGCGTCGAGGATCGGCATGCCGCCCCGGCGCGCGAGCCGCCACTCATAGGCCGCAAACGCCCCCGCGAGCGGCACCGACGCCGCCAGCAGCACCAGCACCCAGCTCGACCATCCGGCGCCGCGTCCCACCGACAGCGGCACGATGAACGCGCCGAGCGTCGCGGACAACAGCGCCACGCCGCCATAATCGAGCCGCGGCCGCTCGCGCGCGCCGCTCTCCGGCACCAGGAACGGCACCAGCGCCAACGCGAACACACCCAACGGCAGATTGACGAGGAACGTGGTCCGCCAACCGAGCCCCCACAGATTCCAGTCTATCAGCACGCCGCCCAGGAACTGCCCGGCCGCGACCGCGACGCCGACGGCAGTGCCATAGACGTTGAGCGCCCACGGTATCTCGTCGGACGAGAACAGGACGCGCAGGCTCGCCAGCACGGCGGGCGCCATCATCGCGCCGAACCCGCCTTGCAGCACGCGCGCGACGATCAAAAGCTCGATGCTGGGCGCCAGCGCGCAGATCAGCGACGCGATGGTGAAGCCGGCCATGCCGGCGAGGAACATGAAGCGCCGGCCATAGAGATCGCCCAGCCGGCCGCCGGTGACGAGACACACCGCATAGGCCGACGAATAGCCGGAAACGACGAGGCTCGCGCCGGCGGCGTTGGCGCCCATCGCGTCGCGGATCGCCGGCAGCGCGATCGTCACCGCGAAGGTGTTGAAGGACGGCATGAACGCGCCCAGCAGCAGCAGGTAGAAGGCAAGCTTCCGCCGCGCCGGTGTCAGAGTCGATGTCGCAAGCTCGGTCGCTGCCATCGCGCGCCCGTCCCCGCCTCACCCGCCATCCGGCGAAGAGTGAGGCGAGTCCGTTACGGCAGTGCGGCCTTAATTCCCCGCTTCTTCGTAGACCTTGGCCCTGAGGGAGAGATCGGCGGGCGCAGCGCCGCCGGTTTGCGGATACATCACCGGCATCAGCGTCCGGCGCCAATCGACCGCCGTGCTCAACACCGCCTCGCCCGCGCGCAGCTCGTAATAGCTCGATCCGGTGCCGCGCGGATCGCCGCCGCGTGCGACCGTGTCGACCGCCTCGAGGAGCAGCCGGCGCGTGGCGACGATCGCGCGGTCGGCGGGCCCCAGGACCTCGCGCGTGCGGTCGACGATGGGCCCCATGCTTTCCTGCACCGCGCGGTCCTGCTGATTGATGCCGTCGATGCCGGTGAAGGTCTCGGTCTTTTGCATCTGGCGATCGATCATCCAGTCATTCGTGCGGTTGCGGATCGGCCGGAAGCCATTCCTCACGTCGACATGCGAGCCATAGCCGTTGCCGCTGTCGGCCGACCGCTCGCCGATCGGCTCGGGATCGTGGCTCGAATAGAAGTTCCACACCATGCAGGTCTCGTCGTCGATCGGGACCCAGTAGTGCCCATGGGTCTGGTCCTTGTTGGGACGCAAGGGACGGAGCTGCGTGAACGGCATCACGAAATGGTATCCCCTCACATAGCGCGAGCCGTCGGGCTGCGGCCTGATGCCGAAATAGCGGTAGCCGTAATCGGTGATGTCGACTTCGAGCGTGGGCGCGCCGCCGCGCACGCCGGGCCCGTCGACCTCGGTCCCGCGCTGCAGCGGATTGAGCTTCAGCGCGCGGTGCATGATGGTGAAATGCGACGTGTCGATGCCGCCTTCGAGCGCCTGGAGCCAGTTGCAGGCCTGAACCACCTTGCTCACGGTGCGATGACTCTCGGGTAACTGGGTCCATTCGAATTGCGGGACCGGCGGCCGCTTTTCCGGCGGCCCCATATAGGTCCAGACGATGCCGCCCAGCTCGCAGGTCGGATAGGCAGTCACGCGGATCTTGTCGCAGAACGGACGCGGCTCGTTCATCTGCTCGACGCAGCGGCCGGTCACGTCGTATTTCCAGCCGTGATAGACGCAGCGCAGGCCGTTCTCCTCGTTGCGGCCCAGCCACAAAGAGGCCCGGCGGTGCGGGCAGAACTCGTCGAGCATCCCGACCTGCCCGTCCGTCGCCCGAAACGCGACCAAATCCTCGCCCAGGAGCCGCACGCGGACGGGCGCGCCATCGGGCTCCGGCAGCTCCCAGGACAAGAGCGCGGGGAGCCAATAGCGGCGCATGGTCTCGCCCATCGGCGTTCCTGCGCCCACGCGGGTCAGGCGGTCGTTCTCTGCCTTCGTCAACATGGCATTCTCTCCTCCGCCTTACAAACTAGGATAAGGTCGGCTGACCAGCAATGAGGAAGCCTCCGATGCCCGCCAAATCCGCCAAGACAGACATCCGCATGGAGGGCATGACGCTCGCCGTAAAGGACGTGAAGCGTTCGCTCGAATTCTACGGCAAGACCTTGGGCCTGAAGGTCGAAATGGATAGCGCTCCGGACTTCGCGATGATCCGCGTCGGCGGACCGGACGGCGGCACCATCGGGTTGTTGGCGGCGCGGCACGCCAACCGCAAGGGCATCAAGAGCGCCACGCGCGCGCAGCGCGCGGCGGTCCATGTCGAATTCAGCACCGACGATCTCGACGGGCTTTACCGTCGGCTCAAGGTACGCGGCGTCCGTTTCCACGAGCCGCCACACGACGAGCCCTGGGAGCGCTCGATGCAGACCTACGACCCCGATGGCTACACGGTCGAGATCGCGCAAGGCCGCCGCGGCCGCAACCAGCCGAAACGGCGGCGCGTCGCCGCAGCCTAGAACGGCACCGTCAGCGTGTTGTAGACGGTCGCTCGCGGACCATAGGCCGACTGGAAAATGCCGATCCCTTCCGCGGGACGGATCAGGTTGATCCGGTTGAGAACGTTGAGCACGCTGACGCGATCGAAGACCTTGCCGACACCCGGGACGTCGAAGCCGCGCTGGACACTGAAATTGACCTGCCAGACGTTGGGCAGCGCCTCCTGGTCCGCGAAACCCCCGCGCAAGCCGGTATTGAAATTCGTGTCGACGCTGAAGGACCAGCTTTGCCAATCATAGGTCGTGCCGGCGGCGAGGCCGACGAGCGGCTGGTGATCCAAGATGATGTGGTGGCTGTTGATGTAGGCAAGCTCGTCCGGGTCGAAATTGAATTGCCCGGTCACGACGCCTTTCTGCAAATTGCGGCCGAGCGAAACGTTGACATAGGAGGAGAGGCCGCCATTTTTGTAGGCGGCGCCGAACTCGCTACCCCAGATGGTGCCGTGATCGTAGTTGAACGGCGCGAAGATCGGCACCACCCCGAATTGGCCAGTGTCGAGATAGTGGCGCGTCAGCTCGAAGAAATTGTCCTGCGACAAGGTAAGTTGCGGACTGACGTGATGCACGACGCCGACATCCCATTCGTAATCGTCCTCGGTCAGCGGATTGGCGATGCCCGGCGGCCCGCCGGCGACGGTTCCCGCGAACGCGGCGGCGGCGTTGGGAGAGATGCCTTGGAAACTCGGCACCTCCATGTAGCGCGCAAAGCCGCCATGAAACGTCGTGTCGGCTGTCGGGAGATAGGAGAGATTGATGGTGGGGTCGAACTGATTCTTCGAGGTGAAACCGGTCAACTCGTCCCAGCGAAGGCCGGTATTCAACCGGAACTGATCGTTGATCTTCCAAAGGTCGTTCACGTAGAGGCCGGATAGAATATTGGTCCTCGCCGTATTGGCGGTGGCTTGCACCGGAACCGAGCTGGTCTGGTTGCCGTCGGCATCAACCGGAAAAGAGAGGGTCGTATCGTCGACCATGACCCGATAGGAGCCGACATAGAAGCCGGTGCCGATCGTGTGGCTGCCTCTCCGGTAGGTCACATCCCCTTGGAGCGTGTTGTCGAAATCGTGATGGGAGGCGGTCG
>DATJLY010000538.1:0-2696 GCA_035509095.1 Allostellaceae bacterium
CGACAAAGTCGTCAGACAATTTTCGTTGTGCCGCGACCTCATCGAGCCGACCTATCGCGGCCTCGACCGCGCGAAGCCGCGCCTGGTGCTCCTCCTTGCCGTCTTGCACGTGCTCGCGCTGACCCGCGTGCGCAAGCCCGAGCGCGCGGATGACCGCCGGGAGCATCAATCCTTGGAGAACGAGCGTTACGAGAATGACGGCGAAGGTGATGACGAGAATGAGGTCGCGGTCCGGAAATGCCTGACCGCCGGCCGTGCTGAGCGGGAGAGCAAGCGCGGCGGCAAGCGAGACGATGCCGCGGACGCCTGTGAATGCGATTGCGAATGGCCATTGCCATGGCGGCGACGGGTCGGTGCGCCGGATCGGCGGAAAAAGCCAACGCGGCAGATAGACCGTCGGGTAGACCCAGAGGAAGCGTGCCGCGACCAGCACGGCGCAGACGACGACCACCGAGAGGGCAAGTTGGGACGGCGGCGATCCATGAATTCCGGCGCCCAAGGCGCGCACCTGCAGTCCCGTCACGAGAAACAGGATGCCTTCGACGAGGTACATCACGAAATCGCCGAAGAAGATGCCCTGAAGCCGCGTCGCAGCGCTGATAAGGCGCGGTCCGTTCCAACTCATATAGATGCCGACGGTCACCGTTGCGAGCACGCCGGAACCGCCGAGATGTTGGGGCGGCCAATAGGCCAGAAACGGGGTCAGAAGCGAGACGGTGATCTCTATGCGCGGCTCCGCCACCCATTGCCGCAACCGGAGCGTCGCCCAGCCGACACCGAGGCCCCAGAGTAGCTCGCCCGCGACGATCAGAACGAACTGACCCGCCGCCTCGCCGATCGAGAACGAGGCGAGGGACACGGCGGCAACCGCAAAGCGATAGAGGATGAGGGCGGTTGCGTCGTTCGCGAGCCCCTCGCCTTCCAGTATGACCAGGATGCGCCGCGGAATCCGCATCCGGCGCGCGATCGCAAGCGGCGCTACCGCGTCGGGCGGCGAGACTATCGCGCCGAGCACGAACCCGATTGGCCAGGGAATGCGCAGCACCCAATGCGTCGCGGCGGCGACCGCAAGTGTCGAGAATGCGACGCCGCCGATCGCAAGCAGTGAGATCGGTCGCAAGTTGAAGCGAAACTCGCGCCAGCTCATGGCGACTGCCGACCAGTAGATCACGGGCGGGAGCACCAGAAGGAGCACCACTTCCGGCGCCAGCTCGACGGCCGGAAGACCGGGCACGAGAGCGAGCGCCGCGCCGACCAGGACCAGAAGAATAGCGGGGGGAAGGTCGAGCCGCCGTGCCGCAAGCGCGACGCAGGCGACTACAGCCAGCAGCACGATCAGAATCTCGATTGTCCCGCTCATGGCGAACGCAGGGCGGTGTCGTCGTCGCTATGGTTGTCGATGGGTCGGATCGACCCATGCCACGTCCTCCGGGCGCTCGACCGGCTCGATGTCGAGATTGACGACCACCGCCTCGTTGTCGCTCCGCACCAGCACGCATTCGAGCTTCTCATCGGCGCTGGCGTTGATCTCCTGATGCGGGACATAGGGAGGCACGAAGATGAAATCGCCGGGGCCCGCTTCAGCGACATATTCGAGATGCTCGCCCCACCGCATGCGCGCGCGTCCCCGCACAACGAAGATCACGCTTTCCAGCGAACCATGATGATGCGCGCCGGTCTTGGCATTGGCCGCAATCTTGACCGTTCCTGCCCAAAGCTTCTGCGCGCCGACGCGGGCGAGATTGATGGCCGCGGCGCGTTCCATGCCCGGCGTTTGCGCCGTATTGAGGTCGAGCTGATCTCCGCGAATGACTTTCACCCCAAGCGTCTTCCAGTCGATGCGATCGCTTGGGCCAGTCATGCTCGTGTCTCTCTTTTCTGGTGACGCTTTTATCAGTGTAGCGGGTCTTGGGCGGCGGTGAACGACCTCTGTTGCATCCGTCGCGGAATCAGCCGGTCGACAGGATGCGACTCAAGTTGGCTAAACCCGTCATGTCTAGATGATTACCCGCGACGCTTCCGCGCTCGTTGCCGCACAGGTCTCTCCCTCGTGCGCCTGGAGATACCGTCGCGATGGCCCACCAACGTCATAAATCTGTCAGCGCCGGGTTGCACGCGAAGGCCATCGATGAAGACATCCAGCAAGCGCACGACACTCGCCTGCCAGCCGGGTTGATCGTGCGTGTAGCACATGCCGATAAGCGCGCGCAGAAGGTCTTCAGAACCGATGCCGGAGCGGATCTCGCCGGCCGCGACGGCGCGATCCAATAAAGCACCGACAGCGTCGGTCAGGCGATCGAACGTGGTCGCGTAGAGTTCGGACGAACCGTGCACGCCAAGCGCGAGCGCGGCGACCATACCCTTTTTGGTCGCAACGAGCTCGACGGCGGATCGCAGCCAGCGGCGCAACGCGTCGACCGGAGCAGCCTCGCACTTCAATTCTTCTGCGAGCTCGACAAGCTGCTGCACTTCGCGTCGATAGACCGCCTCGAACAAGGCTTCGCGCGTCGGGAAATGACGGTAGAGCGTCCCGATGCCGACGCCGGCGCGTCTTGCCACGGCTTCGAGGCTGGCATCCGGGCCCCCGGCGCTGAAGATCGCCTTCGCAGCCTCCAGCACGCGCTCGCGATTGCGGAGCGCGTCGGCGCGCGGCCTTCGGGCGTTATCTACAGAGTGAGCTCCCATATGACTCTTTT
>DATJLY010000539.1:0-2172 GCA_035509095.1 Allostellaceae bacterium
GCGGGTCGGCCGCGGCGCGCCCGAAGGATTTGCCGAAGGCATGGGGATTTATATCGGCGGGTCCAACCTCACCGCGACGAAAGCGAGGCTGCTGCTGATGGCATGCCTCATGAAGTTGGGGAGCCTGCCCGCAGCGAAGGACCCCGACCACCCGACGCCGCGCGAGCGATCGGCGATCGAGGAAGCGGTGCACGCCTATCAGCGCATCTTCGACACGCACTGAGAAAGGTCGGGGTTCAATCGCGCGGCCGGGCGCCATATTCTGTCGCCGTCAAGAACCCTTGGGGTGCGGTCGATGGATTTCTCGACGATGGTGTTGACCATGTATGTGGCGATCGAGGACTCGCCCGAGGCGGACGAGCGGGTGCTCGACATCGCCGTCGAGCAATCCTTGCTCGCGGCCGAGCTCGGCTTCAACCCGTGGTTCACCGAACATCATTTCCGCGGCTCCTGGCACAGCAATCCGATCCAGTTCGCCGCCTATATCGCGCCGCAGATCGACCCCGACCGATATCTCGGCTTTGGCGTTCTGTCGCTGCCCTACTACAACCCGGTCCGCCTCGTCGAGAGCATGAACCAGCTCGATCAGCTCACCAAGGGCAGGGCGCTTTATGGGCTTGGCAGCGGGTTCGCGGGGATCGAGCCGGCCGGGATGGGCGTCGACACCGACTATCATCGTTCCGGGCGCGCCGCGGAAGAGACGCTCGAAGTGATGCAGCGCCTGTGGGATTTTCGCACCGGCGACCCCGACTATGTGTTCGCGACGCCGACCCACCGGGGCACGGTTCGCAAGCGCGTGACGCCTGCGCCTTATCGCAAGCATCATCCCATCGTGATCCGCACCGCGAGCCGCGACGCCGCCGTCGTGAAGGCCGCACAAAATGGATTGCCCGCTTTTCTCGGCACCTTCAGCGCGGAATCCTCGCTCGAGGCGCAGGCGCGCCTCTATCGCAAGACGCTCGCGGCGGCCGGCCATGCCCCGGACGTGGTCGCGGAGTGCCTGCGGTGGAGCACGGTCGACTGGCTGGCGGTCGTGGTGGCCGACACCGATGCCGAGGCTCAGCGGCGCGCCGCCGAGGCACGCGCCGAGCATCTCGCGATGCGCACGGCCTATATGGAGCGATATGGCGGAATCCTCGGGCCGGCGGTGAACCGGCGCGGCGGGCATTCGACCGCGGCCGCCTATGCGGCAGGCGGCGATATGGATGATCTGATCGCCGGCAGCCCGGATACGGTCGCGAGGAAGGTTCAGGAGCTGATCGATCTTGGCGTGAACCATCTCCTGGTCCGCTTCCTGGGCGAATGGCCGGGAGAGACGCGTCCCATTTCCGAAGCGTCGATGCGGCTTTTCTCGCGCGAGATCCTGCCGCGCTTCAAGGATGTCCCACCGCTCCGCGATCCGACAGCGTTCGACCTGCAACCGGCGGGATAGGCTGCCTATTTGATGAACTGGTTGTCGATCAGCAGATCGTAGCGCGAGAGCTTCTCGTCCTCTTTCAGGTATCCCGCGGCGACGTTCATGTTGTCGCCGTTCTCGAGCTCCGAGGGCTTGGTCGAGGGCGGATCGGGCGTCATGTCGCGCAGCATGACATAGGCGGCCTCGAGCACCTTGTCGTCGAAGCCACCGAAATGCGCCTTCATGATGCTGATCGCGCCGTCGTGGTCGGCGCGGATGTACCTGAGCGCATCGACCACGCCGCCCACCATCGCCGCGCACACGTCGCGATGGCCGGCGCAGAAATCGGCGCGCGCCAGCAAGAGCGCCGCCGAAACGGGCGAGAACTCGGTAGGTTCGCCCTTGCTCGCGTCGGAGACGATGACGCCGGTGCCGTCCAGCACGACCTTTTGAATGAAAGGAGGGCTGTTCGAGAAGCCGTCGATCGCCTTCCTCGCGAAGGCAGCGAGATATTCGGGCGGCTGCATCGGCGTCACCGTCACGTCGTCGCGAGGAATGCCGGCATCGCGCGCCACAACCTTCAGCACGATGTCCGGAATGGCCGCAACGCCGCCGACCGCGAAGGTGCGGCCCTTGAGGATCTTGCCCCGCACCGACAAGGGCGCAGAGGGATCGAAATGCTCGGCGTCGGCGATGTCCTTGCGGATGACGATGTCCTGACCCGATTGCCCGATCGCGGTCGCGAGCGCCACCAGCTTTTGGCCTCGCGCCCAGGC
>DATJLY010000540.1:0-9075 GCA_035509095.1 Allostellaceae bacterium
TCCGGCAGCGTGATGGTGCAGGCGGCAGGCACCACCGATATCGCGACCGGTGCCGCCACGGGCTTCATCGGCAACGCGACCTCGCTTGGCACCTCGAGCGGAAATCTCCTGTTCCTCACCGGCGCGATCAACTCGACCGGCAACGCGGAAGAGACATTCTTCCTGTCGGACCTGCAGGCGGGCGACGTCGCGTTCGGCTTGACCGCGCCCGGCTCCAACACGGTGATCAACACGGCGATCACGGAGTCGAGCGCCAACAGCTTCACCCTTCTCGCGACGGGCAGCCTTACGATCGACGCCAGCATCGCGAACAGCGGCACGGGCGAGGTCAATCTCGTCGCCGGGTGGGATGGGTCGAGCGGCCTTACGGGAAGTGCCCCATTCTTTTCCACGGCGGCGTTGCTCGCGAGCCCCAATTCCTATGGCCAGAACGGCGGCAGCGTCACGATCGGAACGACGACCACCACAAGCGGCGTCGACGTTGGAAGCGCCGGCGGCGCGACCATGGTCGCGGGCGACAACATCACTTTGCAAGGCAGCAACGTCGCCAACGCCGGCTTCGCCCAGATCGGTTATTCAGGCACAGGCGCGACCGGCAACGTCACGGTCGCCGCCGCCGGCGAGGTCGAGCTTCTCGGCGGCAATGGCGCCGGTTGTGTCAGCACCTGCGCGGCCGCGCCTTATGCACAGATCGGCAATGGTGGATTTGGCATTGCGGGCAGCGGCAGCGGCAGCATCGGGGTGACGGCCGGTACGTCGCTGACCCTTGCCCCGGGCGGCGACAGCAATGCCTATGCCCAGATCGGCAATGGCGGCGCCGACAGCACCGGTCCCGCCTTGTCGGGCGCCATCACCGTCACGGTGGGAACAACGCTCACGCCCGGCGTCATCACCTTGAATGGCGGGAACGGAGCGTCCGGCGGCCGCTATGCGCAGATCGGCGATGGCGGCGCCTTTGCCGGCAGCGGCACCTCCGGTGCCTTCGCCTCCGGCGCGATCGACGTAAACGTGGTCGGCGGCACCAGCGGCATGCTGATGCTTACCGGCAGCGCCAATGGTCCGACGACGAATTACGCCATGATCGGCAACGGCGACGCCTCGCGAAACAATCTTGGCGTCGCCGTTTCGGGCGATACCGATGTCGATGTCGCGGGCACGACGACGCTGACGAGCGGCACGGCGCTCGCTCTGATCGGCAACGCGACCGACGGCGGCGCGCAGGCCGGCGACGTGACGCTCACCAGCAATGCGATCACTGATATCGGCGGCGCGCTCGAGGCGAGCATCGCGAACGATCTGCCGGGTGGAAGCGTCACGATCGATCTCACGGGGACCGGCACGTTCGGCCTCGCCGACGAGATCACGGTCGATGGCGCGAACACGCTGACCCTCGAGGCGCCCAACGGCAGCATCGATTTCGAGGGCAACTTCCTCAACGGCGCTGCTGGCGCGCTGAACCTGAGCGCCGGCGTTGACGTCACCCTTGGCGGCAGCGTGACGACGGCAGGCGGTACGGTGACGATCACCGGTCCGGTGCTGCTATCGGCCAACACCACGATCGACACGACGGACGGAGACACCGCGCCCGTCGGCGCTGGCATCAGCGTTGATGGCACCATTGATGATCTATCGGGGCACGCGGGTACCGCGGGACTGACGCTCACGGCCGGCACGGGAGCGGTTCGGTTGGAAGGCGCTCTCGGCGGCACCACGCCGATTGGCGCGTTTTCCGTGACGAGCGCGGGAAGCGTGAGCCTTGACGGCAACCTCGTCACGGCTGGCGGCTCGATGGACTTTGCGGGTGGGCCGGTGACGCTCGCCACCAGCACGACGCTCGACACGACGGCCGGGGGTAGCGTCGCCGCCGGCGCGCCCATCATGTTCGGAACCGGCGCCACCATCGACAGCGTCAACGGGGCGCAGACGCTGACGCTCGCGGCAGGCGCCGGCGCGATCGATCTTGATGCCGCGCTGGGCGGCAGTCATGCGTTCGGCGCGTTGACGGCAAGCGGCGGTTCGCTCGACGCGGCTTCCAGCGTCACCACGGACGGCCCGGTGATGATCACCACGACCGCGCCGGCCGGTGGCAACGTCACGCTGCTCGGTGCCGTCAACACCGGCGGCGGCTCGTTCGGGCTCAGCGCGTCGGGCGATCCGGTCGTGACGCTCGACGGCACGGTCACGACCGACAACGGCCTCGTCAATGTTTCGGCGACCGGCACCGAGACGGCGTCGATCCTAGTAAACAGCGCGATCTCGAGCGGGACCGGGAGCGTGACCCTGGCGGCAAGCGCCCCTAGCGCCGGCATCACCATCGCCAATGGCGGGGTGACGACGGCGGGCGGTGCGGTGACGATCACCGGACCGGTGCTGCTGTCGGCGAGCACCGCGATCGACACGACGGATGGCGGCGTCGCGCCGGCGGGCGCGGAGATCAGCTTCGGCGGCACGATCGACGATCTGTCGGGGCACGCGGGCGCGGCAGGCCTGACGCTCACGGCCGGCGCGGGCGCGATCCAGTTGGACACGATCGGCGGCACGACGCCGATCGGCGCCTTCGACGTGGCAAGCGCGGGAAGCGTGAGCCTTGACGGCAATCTCGTCACGGCCGGCGGCTCGATCGACTTCGCCGGCGGGCCGGTGACGCTCGCCGCCAGCGCGATCCTCGACACGACGGCCGGAGGCAGCGTCGCTGCCGGCGCGCCCATCAGCTTCGGCACTGGCGCCACGATCGACAGCACCAACGGGTCGCAGACCCTGACGCTCGCAAGCGGCACGGGCGCAATCGATTTGGGCGCCGCGCTGGGCGGCAACCATGCGCTTGGCGCGTTGACGGCGACCGGCGGTTCGTTCGAGGCGGCGTCGAACATCACCGCCGATGGTGCGGTCACGATCACCACGTCGGCTTCGGGCGGCGGCAATGTCACGCTGCTCGGCGCCGTCAGCACCGGGGGCGGCGCGTTCCAGGTCAGCGCATCGGGCGATCCAATCGTGACCTTGGACAGCGCGGTCACCACCGGCAATGGCCTCGTCAATGTTTCGGCGACCGGGACTGCGACGGCCTCGATCCTGTTGAATGGCGGGCTCTCGAGCGGGACCGGGAGCGTGACCTTGGCCGCGAGCGCGCCCAATGCCGGCATCACGATCGCCGATGGCGGCTGGACGACGGCGGGCGGCGCGGTGACGATCACCGGGCCGGTGCTGCTGTCGGCCAACACCGTGATCGACACGACGGATGGCGGCGCCGTGCCTTCGGGCGCCGGCATCAGCTTTGGCGGCACGATCGACGATCTTTCGGGACATGCCGGTGCCGCAAGCCTGACTCTTGCCGCGGGCGCAAGCGCGATCGACTTGGGCGGTGCGGTCGGCGGCAACGCGGCGCTGGGCATGCTGACGGCGAGCGGCGGCTCGTTCGAGGCGGCGTCCGGCATCACCACGGACGGCGCGATCGGCATCGCCACCTCTGCGCCGGCCGGCGGCGACATCACGCTGCTCGGCGCCGTGAACACCGGCGGCGGCTCGTTCGAGCTCAGCGCGTCGGGCGATCCGGTCGTGACCCTGGGCGCCGTCGCGACCGGGAACGGGCTCTTCGGCGTGTCGGCCGCCGGCACTAACGCGGCGGTGACCATCGGCGGTCCGGTGACGACCGGGAGCGGCGCGGTCACCGTCGCCGTCTCGGCGAGCGGGCAGGCGTCGGTCGACATCGCCGGTGCGATTACCACTGCCGGCGCGCCGATCGGCGTCAGCGCTTCATCCACCGCTTCCGACGACGAAGGCGCCGAGATCACGCTTGGGGGATCGCTGACGTCGGGCGGCGGCGCCATCACCCTCGTCGGTACCGATACCGGTTCGGGATCAGGCGCTGCGGAGCCGTTCGCCGACATCGTCCTCGATGGCGATATTTTGAGCGGCGCCGGAACCGTGGCCATCAGCGCAAGCGCGCCTGCCACCGCCACCGCCGAGGTCAGCGCGAGCGGGGCCGGCATCACGACGACGACCGGCGCTGTCAATATCGGCGCGATCGCGGGCGGGTCCGCCGAGATGATGCTCGGCGCCCCGATCGAGACGGGCGGCGGCAACATCACGCTGTTCACCAGCGACGCGATGTTGATGCTGGCGAATACGCTCACGACCAACGGCGGCAGCGTCAGCGCGACGACGCTCGGCGCCGGCAGTCAGATCGAGGTGCTTTGCGGCTGCGGCGATCCCATCAACACCGATGGCGGCACGGTTCTCCTGGAAGTAAACGGCGCGGCTGGCACGCTGACGGTCGATGATCCTGTCACCAACGACCCGCTCGTGTTGAGCGGTCCCACCACCTTGGCGGCCGAGGGTTCGGTGACGTTCGGCTCCGGGGTGACCGGAACCTTCCCGCTGACCGTCGCGACCGACGGGGCCGTCACCGGCCTTCCCCCGCCGCCCCGCACGTTCCCCTACACCCAAGAGACGTTCGAGCAGTTCCTGAACGAGAGCGGCCCCGACCTCAGCGGCGTCGATACCAACGCCGGCTTTACGCTGCTGATCGTCAACCAGTCGAGCCTGCTGGCCGACCTGATCGCGCAACAAGCATCCGGGCTGACGCTGGAGATCGCCGCGGCATCGGCCGGCACTGGCAACGCCGCCGCAGGCGGTGCCGCGGTCGGGCCGATCGAAGCCATGTCCGGCGACACCGGCCAGTCTTCCGAATTTGGCGCAGGCCCGAGCCCGAGCCAAGAGGGCGAACGGCTGAGCTCCGGCATCTCGGCATCCCTGTCCGGCCAGCCAGGGGTCGCGCTCAGCGGCGTTTGGGGCCCGCCCTGCATCGAAATGACGAGCTCGCTTTGCGAGATGCCGCCCGAGCCGCCTCCGGGTCAGCTTCCGCAAAGCACGCAAGCCATGGAGCTCTCTTATTCCAATTGGGGCAACGAGGCTTTCTGGCAATGAAGGCCGTCCTCCACATCGCGATCGCGGCGCTTGTCCTGCTTGTCGGCGGGGCCGCGGCGCGGGCTCAGGAACCGGAGGATTCGCCGCTCGGCCAAACCCTCGCCGGCGAAGCGTGTGCGTGGAAGAAGCCGCCGGTCGTTGCGCTCGTCGCCGGCGAGTGGCGCGAATTGACGATCGCCTGCGGCACGGACACGGCGAATGCCGGCAAGCTTTGGATCATGAAGCAGCCGGACACGCTGCCCGCCGCCGGGCCCGAGCGAGAGGCGGCGATCGTTTCGATCGCGCGCTCAACGCCGGGCGTGCTGGGCGGCTCCGTGCCAAGCAAATGCGAACCGCCACATGAGGTGACGCCCGACCACGAGAATTTGCTGATCTTTTGCGAGCTGCAAAGCGTGGGCTGGCCGCGCATCGCGCTCGTGACGGTCGCGGGCGGCGCGATCTATGAAGCCGAGGGACTGCCGGCGCTCTTGCCGGTGCTGCAGACGGCGATCGGCACGCTTGCCAATCGGCCGGCCTCGGCGGCCGACACGGAAGCGGCCATCCGTCTCGTCGAAAGCAGATTCCCCGGGACCGTGGCGCATGGCGGAGATGCCGATGTCGCGGCTTACAAGGCTTTGGCCGAGCTCGGCCGCAGCGATGCGGCGGCGCAGGATTATGCTGGCGCGGAGGCCGCCTATCGGCGCACCCTCGACATCGAGATAAAGCTGTTCGGCGCCAATTCGCTGAGCGTCGGCGAAGCGCTCATCGAGCTCGCGCTGCAGGTCAGCAATCAGGGGCGCTTCGACGAGGCCAACGCCCTTTTCATCCGCGCCGAACCGATCCTCAATGCCGCGCCCGATCCCGTCGCGCGGGCGCGGCTTGCCTCATATCAGGCGCTCAACGAAGCGAACCAGCGCCATTTCGCCGATGCGCTGAAATATGCGCATGCGGCTGCCGACATGTGGCGCGCGCAAATCAAGAGCGCTGAATCGGGCGGCGTCCCGGCGGCCGCGACAATGGTCTGGAACGAAGGTGAACTGACGCACAGCTTGCTGATCGAGGCGGCGATGGCGCTGCGCCTCGACGACCTTCCCACCGCGCTCGCGGCGGCCTCGGAGGCTTTGCGGAACATTGATGACGAGCCCGGGCTGCCTTTGTGGTGGCGGCCCCAGGCCGTGATGACCATGGCGGAGATCGACTCCCGCAGCGAGCGCGTGGTCCCGGCCGAGCGCGAATTCACGGATGCGGTGGCGATGGACCGGAAACTCTTCGGTGACACCGCTCCTACCGCTTTCGCCGAGATGCGGCTTGGGAAGTTCTATGCCGGCCAGCAGGTTTACGCCCCGGCCATCGATGCTTTCCGGCGCGCCTTTCCCGTTCTTTCGAGAGACGAAGTGGCGCGCGCGGCGGTCGTTCCGGATCAGATCATCCCGTTCCTGACCGCGGCCGGCGCGGTGGCGGGCCAGACACCGGCCGAGCGCGCCAAGCTCGATGACGAGGCGTTCCGCGCGAGCCAGCTCATCGGCGCGACCGTGCTGGGTCAGACGATCGCGCGGGCCGCCGCCCGTCGCGCGGCCGACACCCCGGCGTTGGAGGAGCTACTCCACGACACGAACGAGGCCGAGCGCCATCGCGATTCGCTTCGCATGACGATCGCCGCCGAGACGGCCAAGCCCGACATCAGCCGGAACCCGGCGCACGAGCGCGACCTTGTGGCGGAGTTGCAGGCATCGTCCGTGCTCTATGACCAGTTGACGGCGCGCGTGCGGCACGAATTCCCGGATTATGCCGCTTTGGCCGATCCCGGCCCGGCGTCGCTCGCGGACGTGCAGAAACAGCTTCGTCCCGACGAAGGCTTCCTTTTCTATATCGTCGGAAATGACGGCGCCTTCGCGTTGCTCGTCACGTCGAACGACCTGACCATGCGGCCGCTCGACACGACGCGATCGGATCTCGAGAAGGAAGTCACCGACCTGCGCGCGGCCTTCGTGCCGCAGCTCGGCCGCTTGCCGGATTTCGACACCTCGCTGTCATACGATCTCTACCGCCGCATCCTCGAGCCGCTTGAACCGAAGCTGCGCGGGATCGATCGTCTCGAAATCGCGCCGAGCGGGGCGCTCGCGAGTTTACCTTTGTCGCTCCTCGTCACCGCACCGCCCGCTGCCGGGGCCGAGACGGCGTGGCTCGTTCGGCGGATGGCGATCAGCGAGACCCCGTCGGCGCGGGCTTTCCTCGCTTTGCGCGCAGCCGCCACAAGCGGGCAGCAAGCGCCGAAGCCCATTCTCGCGATCGGCGACCCGGCTTTCACGGGCGTCGGGCCTCGGCCCGACGCGTCCGGCGCCAGCGCCCTCGGCGCGCTTGCCGGCCGCTGCCGGGAGAATGGTCCCATGCCGGCGGAGCTGATCCGCGCGCTGCCGCCGCTGCCCGAGACCGCGGGAGAGGTCACGACGATTGCCCATCTCCTCGGCGGGGGAAGTGGCGACGTGCTGACCGGCACGGGCGCGACCGAGGCGGATTTCCGGGCCCACGCGCCGGGCCAATATCGCGTGCTTTATTTCGCGACCCACGGACTCCTTCCTGGCGAGCTCCATTGCCAGGCCGAGCCAAGCCTCGTATTGTCGCCGCCGCCGACGCCGGCGCGCTCGACGGATGACGACGGGCTGCTTGAGGCGGGCGAGATCGCTGGGATGAAGATCAATGCCGATCTCGTCGTGCTCTCGGCCTGCAATACCGCGGAAGGCGGCGGTCATTTTGGTGGCGAGGCCTTGTCCGGGCTCGCCACGGCCTTCTTCACCGCGGGGGCGCACGCAGTGTTGGCAAGCCACTGGGAGGTCCCGTCGCTTGCGACCGTGAAGCTGATGACCGGATTGTTCCAGATCGAAGCGCGCGATCCTACCACGGGCTTCGCCGAGGCGCTGCGCCAGTCGCAACTCGCGCTGTTGGCGCAGCCGGCGACCGCACATCCCTATTATTGGGCGGCGTTTTCGCTCATCGGCGACACCGGGGCCGCCGATCGGACCGCGGCCATGCCGCAGAAGCCATCGACCGACCAAGCGGAACGGGGGCCAATATGAAACTCGAGGAACGCAGCATCCTAGCCCTGATCGCTCTCGGCCTGGCATGGTTGCCGGCGCAAGCGATCGCGGAGCAGATGGTGGTGGTCGCGGCACGCGGTATCGCCCTTCACCCTGGCGACAAGATCGATTCGGAGAAGCCGCTGGTGTTGACGCAGGGGCAGCACGTGACGCTCATCGCCATAAACGGCGTGACGATCAATCTGAATGGCCCTTACGACAAGCCGCCGGCGGCGAGTTCCAACGGCAAGGATCTGTCCTCGGCGCTAAGTGCGCTTGCGACGCAGCAGCAGGCACGGACCACCGAGGTCGGCGCCACCCGCGCCGGGACCGCGGTCGCCAATCTTCCCGATCCGTGGCTTCTCGACATCAGCCGGACCGGGAATGTGTGCCTGCCCAACGGAAGACAGACGGTCTTGTGGCGGCCCGACACCGTGAAGTCGCCGACCGTGACGATCACCGCAGCCGACCGGAGCTGGTCGGCGGACCTCAATTGGCCCGAGGGATCGGACCGCCTCGTCATGCCGATCGCGTCGGCGATCCATGGCGGCGCGATCTATGACGTCGCGTTCGCCGGTTCCGACGAGCACGCGGTGACCGTAAATATCGTGCCGGCCGATCTTCCAAGCGTGCCGATGGAAGCCGCGTGGCTTGCGCATCAGGGGTGCGAAGCGCAAGCGGAGGCTTTGCTCCGAACGCAACGATGACCGCCGGCGTGCAATCGCCACGGCCTCGGCGCGCCCGTGTGCAGAAGGCGCGGCTCGCGATCATCCCTTTCATCGTCGCTCTGGTGGCGACCACGGTCGCGACCCTCGGTATCGACCACATCGCGTTCCTCACCACCGCCAATCGGTTCCTTGCCGATTGGGAGATTGCCGCGCTTGCGGGGCCCGCGCCGCAAAGCCCCGATATCGTCATCGTGGCGATCACCGAAGACACGCTGAAGCAGTTTCCGTATCGCTCGCCGATCGACCGGAAATTCCTGGCCGATCTCCTGACGACGCTGGCCGCGCGCGACCCAAGAGCCATCGGGCTCGATGTGCTGTTCGATCAACCGACCGAGCCGGCAAAAGACGCGGCGCTGCGCAACACGCTGCGC
>DATJLY010000541.1:0-9764 GCA_035509095.1 Allostellaceae bacterium
CGGGCCGCACGAACGCGATGTCCTCGGCGAGATAGCGGCCGGCAAGCCCTCGGCTCACGGCGAGAGAGGTACTGGTCTTTCCCGTGTTGGGCAGGCCCATGAAGAGGACGCTGCGGCGGCACGGGTCCTCGCCCAGCTCGATCGCGGCGGCGTGCATCGGGACATAACCGCGGTGGATCGCCGCGATGAGCGCCAGGTTGCTGATCAGATCGTCGATCCGCGCGATGCGCGAGAGGCGCGACCGGCTCTCGCGCACGAAGTTGGGGGTCGTCTCCACCGTGAACCGCAGCGGCTCCACCGTCTCGAGCCGAATTCTGAGCCGCGCGTTGGGCAGCCCGCCGCGATAGAACACGTCGGGCCGATCCATATCGTTGGCGACATTGCAGTTTCTGTAATAGAACCGGCCGCGCCGCGTGAGATAGCCGGTCTCGGGAGAATCATAGATCTCGTCGAACGGCGTGCCGTCGCTCAGGCCCCGCACTGCGATTTCGATCTCCGGCTTGATCCATTCGGCGCCGTCGATCGGATAGACGCCGTCCGGGTTGCCGATCTGCATCTCGCCCAGGGAAACACCATCCAAGGTGATTCGGGTGAAGCCGTTAAACAATATGTTGTGCGCGGTCGCCATGCAGGCCGCCTGCCTACCCATCGCAATTTCGCGACAAATGATAATCGCCGCGCCTCGGCTGTCGAGCCGCTCCCGCCGAGACGGCGCCTCATGTACGCCATACTACCAATGTTTGCGTACATGTCAAGAGGTGGAAAGGTCGCGCCCGCGCCCGTGCGGGCCGCTTGCGGTCACGCCCGGCGGAAAGGGATCAGTCGAGCCAGCGGTGAAGGTCGCGCCCGACCAGACGCTCGGTCGTGTGGATGTCCGCCTCGAAATAGTGCTGAAGCTCGCGTCTGACCGCGGCCTCGAGCGGCGGTCGCCGCCGCTTTCTCGAACTCCACGCCTCGATATGGCGCCACAGCCCGAGTCCGCCCTCGATCCCCGCCAGCTTTTTTGCCGACATGACAAGACGTTCGAGACGGACGACGGCGGCCCAGCGACGCTCCTTCGCCTCGTTGTGGGCGGTGAAATCGCACCGGTACTCGTCCTCGATGCCGAGGAAGCGCAGCGCCCGCGAATAGACGGCGCCCGCATCCTGCTGCAAATCGTCGAATAGGATGACATGGACGCGATCCCGCGGCACCGCGTCGTAAAGGCGAGCGAGCTGACAACCTATGCTGCAGGCTTCTCCGTATTGCAGGAACTTGGGCTCCCACACCAAGGTCGGCAGATTGCGCCCGGCGCGACGTGTCGCCTGAAGCCTCCAGGCCGCCGCGAAATCCGCCTCGTCTTCGTGCCGCGTGAAGAGAAGCTCGTCGTGCAGCGAATACGCCATGTCGACCGGATTGCGGACCATGACGATGAATTTCGCGGCCGGATTGTAGTCGAGAATGTTCGCGACGGCGGCGGTCGAGTAGAGGTACCAGACCGACGCCTCGCCGACAGCGAGGTGCCGGTCGTTTGCGGGTTCGAACAGCCGCTCATAGGATGCGAGCGAGGTCCGATACCGCTTGTGGTCGACGTTGAAGTAATGCGGCTCCTTTTCGGGCGACATGTAGATTTGCGGATGATCCGCCAGCCATGTCGCGAGCGACGTGGTCCCGCATCTCGGCGCGCCCAAGACAAAAAAGCTCGGCTGCTTCATGAGGGGTGGCGTCCGGGATCACAACAACGGCCATCGACGCTAGCGGGAAGTTGTGACGCCGCGATGTTGCTTCAGCGTCAGTTTCGCGAACGCCGATCCCGGCGGCTGAGCGAAACGCGATGAACGTCAGGGGTGAGTCACGACACCGAGACGCGAGGCATCGCCGCTTATTGGGGAGCGGAGATGGATTCTGATGATCCCGTCGGGGCCGGTATTCAACACCCTGAAGCGGTAGAGCTCTTCGTTGTCCTGCAGGTATTCCAGAACCTCGACACCTTTGCCGCCGTTCAGGATGTCGTGGCAGAAGATCGTGCCGTCGGGAGAAAGGCGCGGCGCCAGCAATTTGAACTCCGCCAAGGCACTCCCTTTTCGCGAATCGATGAACGCCAGATCAATGGAACGGTTCTTGAGTTCCTGGTCGAGCAGCGTTCGCAGCACATTCTGTGGCCCGCGGAAGGCAACCAATTCGCTTCTTGCCGGGTCCGTCGTTTCTTCCACCAGGACGCTCAGTCCCAGGATCGGATGAAACCGAGGGTGCGTGACGGCCTTCTTGATGTCCTGATAATAGCGGTCGAAAATCTCGATCGTATAGAAGTCGCAGGCGATGCCCGCGGCGTCGAGGTACGAGAACAGCCGCTTCGTCGACACACCGGTTCCGGTGCCGATTTCGATGAACAGCCGCGGCCTGATCCGATCGATCTCCGTTCTGATGGCCTCGAAATCGCCTTCTCTTATTCCGCCGTCGTTTCGAAAGAAATTTCCGGTCATCCGTCGGCCCAGCGTCTTGATCGGCCGCGGTAGACGACTGAGCAGCGTCATTCAAAGACCCCGAAGGCGATTGATTGTTGCCGCTCGACTATGCCACGAGCGGCACGTCTGTTCAAACCGCGCCGGGATATTTCAGATTGATGTCGGTCGGCGCTCGGCGGTCGCCAGCGCCTCGAGGATCCGGTGTGCGGCATGCCCGTCGCCGAACACGTCGCTCGCCTGCGCGGGCGGCTGCCAGCGCCCGTCGAGCGCATCGCTTGCGTGCGCGACAATCCGCTCGGCATTCGTGCCGGCAAGGCGCACGAAACCGGTCTCCAGCGCCTCTGGACGCTCGGTCGCCTCGCGCAGAACGACGACGCGAATGCCGATGCTCGGCGCCTCTTCCTGGATGCCGCCGGAATCCGTGAGGATGAGCTCGGCCCGGGTCATCAAGCGGACGAACGGGGTGTAATCGAGCGGCTCGGTAAGAACGATGTTGGTTGCCGATCCGGTGCCCAGCATCGCCTGCACCGTGTCGCGGACCGCGGGATTGGGATGGACGGGATAGATGAACTGCCGCGCCGGAAAGCGTCGTGCCAGTTCCGCGATCGCCTGGCAGACGGCGCGGAACCCCTCGCCAATATTTTCGCGGCGGTGGCCGGTGACGAGCACGAGCGGCCCCGATGGTGCGACGCCCGCCGACGCGAGCCGCGCGTCGGCCTTCCGCATCAATCCTTTGTCCTCGTCGAACCGGCGAACCAGCCACTTTATGGCGTCGATGCCGGTATTGCCGGTGACGCGGATGTCCTGATCGGCGATCCCTTCGCGACGAAGGTTGGCCGCATTGCTTGCAAGCGGCGCGAAATGCAGGCTCGCGATCGGCGCGATGAGGCGCCGGTTCATCTCCTCGGGCCAAGGCGCCTCGGGATTGCCGGTGCGCAGGCCCGCCTCGACATGGGCAACGCGAACGCGCCCATAAAAGCCTGCGAGCGCCGCGGCGAATGCCGTCGTGGTGTCGCCCTGGACGACAAGCCAATCCGGCCGCGATGCCGCCAGCAGCGGATGCAGAGCCTTTAGCACCGCGGTGCTGATCTCGGTGAGGCCTTGCCGCGGCTTCATGATCTTCAAGTCGATCTCCGGCACGATGCCGAAGGTCGCAAGCGCGGCGTGGCACATGTCGGCATGTTGACCGGTGTTGCAGACCGTGACGTCGATGCCCGGTTCCGCGCGCGCGGCCAGCACGACCGGCGCCAGCTTGATGGCCTCGGGCCTGGTGCCGAGCACGATCAATAATTTCATGTCACCGCCTTGAGGCGCGACAGGTGGTGCCAAAGATAGGTGCGGGCGGCCGCGATGTTCTGAGCCGCCATCATCCCCGGGCTCGCCCATGGGTCGCCGATCACGAAATCGGCGCCGATATTGATGAACTTGGCGATCTCCTGCTCCTTCTCCGTCTCGCTCATCGCCGGGTGCGCGGAAAGCAGCTCGGTCAGGGCGTTGCCGAGATCGTGCAGCGCCGGGACGCGCCGGCATAGATGGGCAAAGAACGACCGTCCGAACATGAGGCACGGCCGCCCCAGCAGCCACGCCTCGAGCGCGACGGTTCCCGTGACGGTGGCCACAATCGCAGCACCTTCCATCAGCATCCGACTGTCGACCGACGGCGACAACAGGACCAGGCCCGGCCGATGCCGCAACGCGCGATAGAACGCGTGAGGCCGCAGCCCAAGCATTGCCGGGTGCTCTTTGACCACGAGACGGTATCCGGGCGGCATGTTGAGAAGCAGGGCATCGATCGCGCGAAGCTGGTCGACATAATAAGGTTCAAGACCGTTCACCGACGATTCTGGCGTGTAGTGCAGCGCATAAAAGAGATAGTTCGCCGGCACGGCCTCGACCGGATCGAAATATCGCTTTGCCGTCAACTCGAACCGTTTGCGCCGCAGCTTGCCGGCAAGACCCATGAAATTTCGCGTGATGCGCACACGAAACGTGATGTCTGACCGATGGCGGCGCTCGTAGCGACGCTTTATCCAGGCGCTCACGACGACGCGCCGGAACAGCGAGGGCCGTGGCGGCGCGGCAGCGGGGTATCGAGCCCCGGCCTCAAACCGTTCGCGCGCACGAAAATGCCCGATCGCCGTGCGCGCCGGCTCGCGATCGGAATCGTCGTAGGCGCCGAAATGCGGAGGCAAGGTCTCGTAGGAATCCGTCGCGAAAAAACTGCGCCCCAGGAGACGCATCTCGACGAAATATAATATGCCGATCCCGCGCGCGCGGCACAGGTTCATGAGGACAAAACCGTCGACGACTTCGAGATCGGGAAACAGGATGACGTCCGGACGCACGCGGTCGAGGAATTCGGCATAGATCTCCGCCATGGTCGCGGCGTGACGGAGCTGTTCCTCTTTGTCGAGATGGCGGTAACCGTCTTTGTCCTTCATCAGAGCCGCGATCAGATCCTCGACCGAGCCGAGCGCCCGCTCGACGCAGTCTTTCCCGCACGCGGCGAACCGGGTGTCGAAATCCCGATAAAGATAAAGCATCCGCTCTGCCGGCAGCGCGCCGCGGAAGAGGTGACGAAAATTCCCCTGCGGGAAGATGACGCTCCATTCGACATCGTCGCCCGCTTCCTTGCACGCATCGACCAATGCGCGAAAGAAATAGGCCGACGTCGTGTAGGCGTAAAGGCAGATGCGCATCGTCACTGGGCCGTTGTCGCCGCCAGCAAGGCGTCGATGAGGAACTTAACGCCCCAATTCGGCACCGCGAGCCGCATGTAGCGTCCCCAGACCGGCGCGCTGCCATAAAGGCCGCCGTGAAGGCGCGGGTCGGCGGAGATGAGCTGCCGCTCCTTCAGTGCCGCAAGCGCGCGCCGGCCCGGCGCCTCATAGGCGCTTTGTCCCAAGCCTGCGAGGCGGAAACACTGCGCCGCCCATTGCGCCAGGCCGGGCAGGCACAGTTCCCGGTCGACCGCGGAGAAATCGTCGCGATAGCGCGACCGCGGCAGGCCGTCGCGCTGGGCCGCCGCGGCGAGCGCCTCGGTGAAGCGCAAAGCGGCGGCGAAGAGCGCCTCGTCCCGTGTCTCGTCGAACCCGTCGAGCAGTCCTTCGACGACATAGATCATGGTGTGGAGAAAAGGCGGCCCGGCATCGAAGGCCATCGCGCGGAAGAAGCCGTTGGGCTCTTGCTGCGCCAGTGTCCAGCGCAGGTTGCGCATTCCGGCTTCGGTGATCTCCGCCGCGCCCAAAATCCGTCCCGCGCGGATGAGCGCCGCGCCGACGCGCGCGTAATAGCTCCGCGCTTCGCCGCGCCAGGCATGGCGCACGAAGCTGCCATCCGGTTCCTGCTGCGCGCAGATCCAGCGCGCGGCGCGGGCGTGGCGCCCCGGATCGACGAGATCCGGCCGGCGGACGGCGAGATCGTTCCAGCCATGAAGGATCTGCCCCGTGTCGAACACTTGGGGATGCCCGCCAAGGTCGCAAAAACCGCCGTCGGGGTTCTGCACGGACGCGAGCCATCGCGCCGCCTCGGCGATCATCACCGCGGCGCCGTCGATCGCGAAGCGCGCATCGGCGCGGCGCAGGCTTGGCAGGATATAGCCGGTGGTCTCGGGATAAGGCCGCTCCCACCCGCGCATCAAGTGATAGGAATGCGCAAAGCCGCCGCGCCCTTCGCGCTGCGCCTCTTTGAGCCAGGCGACGGCGCTGCGCACATGGTCCGCGTCGGCGCGTGGGCGGCCGCTGGCACCAAGGGCGCTCAGGGAGATCGCGAAAGGCATCATCGCGCCTGCCGCGGACCCTGGACGATGCGCGGGCGCTCTATTTCGCTGCGGGCGGCGCGATTGCCACGGCGGCTTCCGTCGTGAGCAGAAGAAACGTCAGCGTCTCTTGCAAATAAAGGCGCACGGCGCTGTCGGTGTGGCTCAAATACCCGATCGAGATGTCCTGGCCGACATGGAGATCGAAATCGCCGCCGCGGGTGGTGAGCACGAAGGCGCCGGCGATGGCAGGGGTCCAGATGATCTCGTCATTGACCAGCTTTTTGACGTGTTCCAGCACCGGGTACCCGTTGTCCGACGTTTCGGAAAGCGCCGTATAGGCGTCGGCGCCCAGCAGCACCGAATAAGGTCCGTTAACGCCGACGAGGCGCAGCTGGCTCAACGCCTGGGCAATGGTGTCGGGATATTGGCGCACGTCGGCCGGCAGCGTCATGATCGGGTTGCTGGTCCCCTGACGGACACCGACGATGCCGGCCGCGGCGTAGCCCTCGAAAATGGCGCGATCCTCGGCATAGGCGATCTTCTGTGCGGCGTCCTTCGCGGGCTGCCAGTCGGAGTCGCTTGCCCCGCGTTCGACGTCATCGATCTGCTGGCGATCGAGCTCGAACGGGACCCGGAACTCGACGAGCGCCTTGACGTCGCGCTGACGCGCCAGGATTCCCTCTCCCGGTGCCGCGATCGGCTTGAGATGGCCGGTGCCGACGGCGGAAAGGGCGACGCCGCCCGAGCTTTGCACGTCGACGACACGCCGCCCGGCGAGATGGCGCTTCAGGGTGCGCGTCGTCTCCTCCTCGATGTCCGCCCACGCCGCGTCCGAGATCGGGGCAAGCTCGCGATGAAGATTATTCATGATGGTTTTTCTCCTTTGAGCGACCCGATGCCGAGCGAACCGTCGGATGCCGGCCTTTGGGACGGCGCCGGCTCGACGGCCGGGGCCGCGGCGGGCGGCTCCGCACCGGCATCGTCGCTGATCGATTCCAGAAACGAAACGGTTGGCACGAAGAACAGGGTCCCGGTCACGGCACGGCTGAAATCGAGCAGCCGGTCATAATTGCCGGGCGGCCGGCCCACGAACATGTTCTCGATCATCTGCTCGGTGATCCGCGGGTTTCGGCAATAGCCGATGAAATAGGTGCCGAACTCGCCTTCGGCCACTTTCCCGAACGGCATGTTGTCGCGCAGGATCTGGACCTGCTTGCCGTTCTCGGTGATCACGGTCAGCGCGCTGTGCGCCGAGGTCGGCTTGGTCGCGGCGTCCAGTTCGATGTCGGCCAGCTTGGTTCGGCCGATGATGCGTTCCTGCGTCTCGGTCGGCAGCGCGTTCCAGGCCGCCATGTCGTGCAGATATTTCTGCACGATGACATAGCTGCCGCCGGCAAAGGCGGGATCCTCATCGCCGATGATGGCCGCGTCGATGACGGCCTGCCCGCGCGGGTTCTCGGTGCCGTCGACAAACCCGAGCAGGTCCCGGTCGTCGAAATAGCGAAATCCATGCACCTCGTCGACCGCCGAGACCGCGCCGCCAAGGCTTTCCATGATCCGCGTCGCCAGTTCGAAGCAGAGATCCATGCGGGTCGCGCGGATGTGGAACAAGAGATCGCCGGGCGTCGACACGGCGTGGCGCGACCCGGCCTTGATCTCACGGAAAGGGTGGAGCTCGGCCGGCCGCCCGTGTCCGAAGAGGCGGTCCCAAGCGTCGGACCCGATTCCCATCACGCAGGTGAGGCCCGCTTCCAGATTGCGAAATTCGACCGCGCGGCACAGTCCGGGAAGGTTTGCGCAAAAGGCTCGAGCGGCCGCGCGATTGTCCGGGCCCGGGTTTACCGTCACCACGAGAAAAATCGCCGCCCGGGTCAAGGGTGCCGCGACCGGCTGCGACACAACCGCGCCATTTGTGCCGTCTTTAGCCGGGGTCATAAGGGACGCTTCCTTGAACGACAGTCGCGAGGGCTTCTATAAACGCATATTGCGCTGCTCCCCAAGAGATAGCAAATGCGAGTCGCGCGGGAGCCTTGCAACGGGATATCCTGCCGCCCGTGATCACGCTTTACTCCTATCCGCCTCTCTTTGGGGTTGCCGACAACAACGGCTATGGGCTGAAGGTCTTTGCCTTCATGCGGCTTGCCGGGCTGGCGTTCGAGCATGACCATATCTTCGATGCGTCGTCGGCGCCGCGGGGGCAGCTTCCCTATATCGTCGACGAGGGCGAGACGGTCGGCGACAGCGAGACCATCATCGCTCATCTCAACGGGAAGTACCGGCTCGCGATCGATGCGGCGCTGGGCGCGCCCGAGCGCCGCTTGAACCTCCTCGTCGCGCGGCTCCTCGACGATCTCTATTGGGTGATGTCCTATTCGCGCTGGAAGGACGAGCGCTATTGGCCGGCCTTCCGCGACGCGATGATGCGCGAGCATCCGAGCCTTACCGAAGACGGAATGCTGAAAGCGCGCGACTTCAATTTCCAGCGCTATCATTTCCAAGGCATCGGCCGCTATGCGCCCGACGCCGCCTATGCCCGCGGTCTTGCCGATCTCGGCGTCCTCGCCGACCTCATCCCGGAGGACGGGTATGTGCATGGCGCTCACCCGACAAGCGTCGATGCCGCTATCTACGGCTTCGTCGCCAACATCCATTTCTATGAGATCGCCACGCCGCTGAAGCAGTTCGTCTCGTCGCGGCCGAACCTCGTGCGCCATTGCGCGGCGATCCACGACGCCGTGACGGCGTGAGGCCGCCGCTCAAGCCGCGTAGAACCAGAAATCCGCCATGACCGAGGCACCCGGAACCGGCAGCGCCGGCGTGACGACGCAGGCGAAGGGGTGCGGCGCGTTGGCATAGCGCCGACCCCAGGCCAAGGCCACGCCGGGGAAGTCGTGGATGTCGTTCACCCAATAATCGATGCGCGCGACGTTCTTCATGCTGGTGCCGGCGGCCTTCGCGATCGCTTCCGCGTGGGAATAGATCTGATCGGCCTGCAATTGGCTCTTGAGCGCCAGGCCCTCGAACGCATCGCCTTGCGCGAGGCCGGCTACGGTTCCCTCGCCTGTGAGCGGCATCAGGCCGGGCGCGAACACGAGCTCGCCCGCGCGCACCGCCGGCGAATAGGAGGCCATTGCCGGGATGCCGGCGCGCACCAGCTCCTTCTTGCGGCCGGCGCCGTCTTTCAGCGCGATGAGGTTGATCTCGAGGATCATGGTCGTGCGCGCGAAGGCCTTGGCCGGCGTGAGGGTGAGGGCCGGCGGCGCGTCTCCCATGGCCCCGTTCCACACATCGACGAAGTCCGGGAAATTCTCAGCCCCGGCAATGTGCACCTGCGCCTTGACGCAGCTCGAAAAGCTCGATCCCGCCGCCTTCAAGACCTTGTCGAGTTGCTTCAGCGCGGATTCCGCTTGGCGCCGGATCGGCAACACCGAACCCCAGCGCTGAGTCGGATCGGTGTCTTGCGTGTCCTTGGTCTCGGGCCCGGAGCCCGCGACGAACACGAAATCGTTCGCCACCACGGCGGGCGCGTAGCCCGAGAAGGCCGAGATGTTGGAGCCTTC
>DATJLY010000542.1:0-3107 GCA_035509095.1 Allostellaceae bacterium
AGCCGGCGGGGAAGATGGCGAGGCGCCGCAGCAACCGCTGTTCTTCTGCCGGGAGCAGCTCATGACTCCAGTCGAGCGCCGCGCGCAGCGTCCGATGCCGCGGCAGCGCGGTGCGCCGCCCCGCCGTCAACAATGCGAAGCGATCGTGCAGGCCCATGGCGACCTGCCGAACTCCCAGCACTGCGGCGCGCGCCGCCGCGAACTCGATGGCGAGCGGTGTGCCGCTGAGCCGTCGGCAGATCGCGCCGATCGAGGCGAGATCCTCGCGGCGCGGCGAGAAGCCCGCGTCCAGCGATTTTGCGCGGGCGATGAACAACTCCCCCGCGCTGTGACCCATTATGAGGTCCGGCGCCTCTTCCTCCGGAGCAGGCACGTCGAGCGGCGGAACCCGATAGACGGTCTCGCCGTCGATCCGCAGGACTTCGCGGCTGGTTGCCAGAATCGTGGTACGCGGGCACAGTCGGATCATCGTCTCGGCGAGGTTCGCCACCGCGTCGATGAGGTGCTCGCAATTGTCGAGCACCAGCAGCAGATGTTTTTCGCCGACGATGCGCGCAACCGACTCCGCCGATATCTCGCGGCCGAGCTTCAACCCGAGCACGCCGGCCACCGTCGACGGCACGAGGTCGGGATCGGACAGCGAGGCCAGCTCGACGATCCACCCGCCGTCTTCGAAATCGGGCAGGAGATAACGGACAGCTTTGATGGCCAGGGAGGTTTTGCCGATGCCGCCCGGGCCCGTCAGGGTCACCGCCCGATAGGCGGAGACGAGGTCGCGCACGATCTGCGCAGCCGCCGACCGACCGACCAGACGCGTGACGACCGGAGGGAAATTGTTCGGTGGCGGCGCGCCGGTTGCCTGCGTCGGCGGGGCGGCGACCGGCGCGGCGGCCCCCGCCTGCTCCAAAGGCGTCCAGCTTCCGAGCAGGCGATAGCCGCGACCGGAGGCGGTCTTCAGCAGGCCGCGACCGGAGCCCAGCGCCTTGCGGACCGCGGAGATGTGCACGTGGATCGTCGCCTCGCCGACGGTGGCGCCCGGCCACACGCGCTCCATTAGGTGGTCCTTGGTGACGAGCTCGCTGGCCGCTTGGACCAGGACGGTGACGATCTCGAAGGCGCGACTGCCGAGGGGCACGGGGGTGCCGCGCGACCGAAGCTCACGCCGGCCGAGGTCGATCTCCCATTGCTCGCACGCATAGACGAGGTTGGAGCTCGCGCCAGACACCCGGGGACCCACGGACCAGACAGGCAGACTTTCAGTGTCGCCGACCCACGCGACGCGCGCAACGCCGCGGATCGGTGGACTCGGGCGATATCGCCGAACCGATTCGGGAATACGGCAGGCCGACGGCGCTTGTGAGCGCGGCGCTCGGCGCCTGCCGCATCGAATACCGCGCCGGCGTGCAATCGTCGTCGGCGACCGGCCGCGCGTCAGTCGCGGGAATGGGATCGTCCCGCGAGAAGCGGCGCGTGCGCGGCGAGCCTGAGAGACACGAACGCCGTGAAAAGCCGCACGCGCTTCGTCTTGCGCGTTTCGCCCTGCGTGAGCAGCCAGAGCGTTCCGTGCATGTGCAGGGGGGTGCCCGGTACCCTCGCCAGCAACGGGTCGGCATCGCCCACGAAGCAAGGCAGCGTCGTGATCCCAAGCCCCTGCCGCACCGCAACGATCTGCGCCTCGGCGTCCGTGGTCCTGAACGGAACCGCCGTGGTGCGAACCTCGCCCGCGCGCGCCCAGTCCGGGATTCCATGCATGCTTATGACGATCCACCGGATGGCGTCGCGCGCCCCCGCGCGCCATGCGTCAAGGCGATCGCGCGACATGTAGACGCCGCCGAACACCTCCGGTCCCTTCAGGCCATGGAGATTGAGCGGCAGGGTCGTGCGGTCGTAGACGACGCGGATCGCGACGTCGGCCTCCCGGTTGGTCAGATTTGCCAGCTCGCCGGACGCCAATATTTCGATCTCGACGTCGGGATGCAGACGCGCGAAATCGGCGATGTCCGGCATGAGGAGCTGCGTCGCGAGGATCGGCGCCAGCGTCACGCGCAAAAGCCCGCCCACGCTCTCGTCGCGGCCGAAGACGCGCGTCTCGAGCTGGTTCGACGACGCTTCCATCTGGACCGCCAGCTCGAGGATCTCCTCCCCGGCATCCGTCAGACGGTAGCCCGATGGCAGCTTCTCGAACATGTGCGCGCCGAGGCGCTCCTCCAGCTGGGCGATGCGCCGCAGCACGGTGGAGTGGTTCACCTGGAGGCGCTCGGCAGCAGCACGGACCGAGCCCCCGCGCGCGACGGCAAGAAAGTAACGAACGTCATCCCAGTCGATCATCTCGCGCGGTCCTGCACCGCAGATGGTGACGGCGACGGCCGCATTATAGTCGCGCGCGGCTCAATCCCGTCGCCCCGTGGTGCACATATGCACAACCGATGTCGGGAATTCGCGAATCCCACCCAGCCCAGCGCTCCCCACGTAGGTCCACGAGGAGCCGGCGTGTGCGGAAGTCCCGCTGGCGGAAATCGGAACAGCGACGCTGTCCGGCATGGCGAAAGGAGAAGTCATGGGAAAGCTCGAGGGTAAGGTCGCCGTCGTCACGGGTGGATCGAGCGGCATGGCGCTGGCGAGCGCCAAGCGGTTCGTTGAAGAAGGCGCCTACGTTTTCATCACGGGCCGGCGGCAGGAGGCGCTCGACGCGGCCGTCAAGCTGATTGGCCGGAACGTGACCGGCGTGCGCGGCGACGCGGCCAATCTCGACGACCTCGACCGCCTGTTCGATACGGTCAAACGGGAAAAGGGCAAGATCGACGTGCTGTACGCGAGCGCCGGCAAGGGCGAAGCCGCCAAACTCGGCGAGATTACCGAGCAGCACTTTGATGCGGCCTTCGGCCTGAATACGCGCGGCACGCTGTTCGCGGTTCAGAAGGCGTTGCCGCTGTTCAACGATGGCGGATCGATCTTCATGACCGGGTCGGTTGCTTCGGTAAAAGGTTTTCCGGGTTACGGCGTGTATTCCGCGAGCAAGGCGGCGTTGCGCTCATTCGCACGCACCTGGCTCAATGAACTGAAGGGCAGGAACATCCGGGTGAACGTGCTGAGCCCGGGGCCGATCG
>DATJLY010000543.1:0-7698 GCA_035509095.1 Allostellaceae bacterium
GCGGCGTGGCCCGAGCTTGCCGCGCACTCGGAGGCGACCGGCGGCTGATGCCGGCGCAGCTCAAGACGCGAGGAACGTGACGCGCCCGCTCGCCAAGTGATATTCGGCGCCGACGATTTCGAGATGCCCCTGGCTCACGGCGTCGGCGAAAACCGGCCCGGTTGATTTGAGCATGGCCACCGTTTGCCGCACATGGGTCGTGATCGCGTTCTCGACCGGGTCTCCCGGCATGCCTTTGCTCGCTTCGACCGCCGGCTTGATCGCCGTGACGAGGCTGTCGATGTGAGGCGGCGGCATCGTGCCGGACGAGACCGAAGAGACCGCCGCGCTGACCGCGCCGCATTTCTCATGACCCAGCACCACGATGAGTGGGGTCGAGAAATGCCCGACCGCGTATTCCATCGACCCCATGGCGAGATCGTCCGCGATATTGCCCGCGACCCGGATGATGAAAAGGTCGCCCAGTCCCTGATCGAACAGGATTTCCGGCGGGACGCGGGAATCCGAGCAGCCGAGCACGATCGCGAACGGCATCTGCGCCGGCGCCACCGTTTCCCGCCGAGCGGAATGATCGGCGCGCAGAGGCTTGCCGGCGACAAACCGGGCATTGCCCGCGACGAGCCGCTTGCGCGCCTCCGCGGCCGTTATTTGCGCCGTCGCACCCGCCGCGAGGCCAGGGCGCGGCATGGCTGCATCGGCGAGGGGGCTCAACGCGAGCGCCGTCATGACCCCGCGTCGCGACAGCTTACCCAAGGTCCACCGCCCCATCGATCGATGCTCCCCGTCCCAGTCAGTTGAGGTTCTTCAGCTCCGGAATGGCGCTCGCGGCCTGCGCCGGCGGAAGCGACTTGATGTAGGCATAGAGATTGGCGGCGTCCTGATCCGACAGGATCTTCGGCTCATAAGGCGGCATCTCGTTCTGCGGCGTGCGCAATTGCTGCAGGAACGCGTCATAGGGAAGCATGGTGGCGGCGATCTTGGGCCCCGACAGCGCGCCGCCTTGACCCTGTGAGCCATGACACTCCCAGCAGCCGATCGAGGTGAACAGCGCTTCGCCTTTCTTGACGTCGCCTGTCGGCGCGGCGGCCTTCTGGGCGAAGGCAGCGGCGGCAACGCATGTCGCAAGGATCGCTGCCGCGACCGGGACAAACAGTTTCATAGCGGCGTCCTCAGCGCCCTTGCGCCACGACATCGACCAGCACCGGCTCGCCGCGTTTGGCGATCGCCACGGCTTGCTTGAAAACGGCGCCCAATTTCTGCGGATCGCTGACGGGTCCGAAGCCCTGCATGCCCATGCTCTCCGCCATCTTCTTGTAATCGATATTGGGCTCGGCGATCTCGGTCCCGATATGGGCCGTGAGCGGGTCGCGCAAGCGCCGGCTCGCCATCCGTTGGAGGTGCATCACTTCCTGGAAATAGTAGCGGTTGTTGTGGACGATGAACACGATCGGGATCTTGTGCTTCACCGCGGTCCAAAGCGCGCCGGGCGAAACCATCAGGTCGCCGTCGCCTTCGATGCTGACCGAGATGCGCCCGTATTTGCGGTTTGCGAGCGCCGATCCCACCGATCCGGGCGCGCCATACCCCATGCCGGCGGCACCCGAATCGCCGAGGTAATGGTAGTACTTGTCCATGACCCAAAGGCGGTGCGGCCAGTACGAGCCGACGATACCGCCATTCACGAGCGAGTAATCCTCGTTCTTGAGCTGCTCCCACAGCTCCATGCACATCCGCGCGGTGCTGATGGGCGACGCGTCCCAGCCGATGGCCGCCTCGTCCTTCGCCTTCTCGAAGGAGGCCTGGCGGGCCGCGGCGAGTTTCTTGCCGCGCGCCTCCCAGGCGGTCTTCCGGTCACCGGTGACGCGCTTGTTCACCGCTTCGATGAGGAAGGGGAGGGTGGCCGCGCCGTCGCCGCTGATCTCGAGATCGACATCCGTGAAGCGCTGGAAATTCTGATAGTTCGAGCGGATGAATTGATCCGCCGAGGTAAGCGCCACGGTCTTGGTCCCGGGCTTCAGAATCGGATGCGAGCTGCGTTGGAGCTGATCGCGATAGGAATGGATCGCGCCCCAGAAATCGGTCATGTCCATTCCGACGACCAGGTCGGCCTGGGTCAAAAGCGGGAAACGCCGGTCGCCCTGATTGAGCGCATGACGGGTCGGGAAGTTCATGCGGCCGCCGAAGTCGATGACGGGGCATTGCAGGATTTCGGCGAGCTCGACGAGCGGCTTCAGCACGCCGTTCGGGCCGGGCATTCCGCGGTCCGCCAAAATGACGGGATTCTCGGCCGCGACCAGCATCTTGGCCAATTCGTCGACCGCGGCGGCGTCCCCTTGCGCTGCCGCGAATTGTGGCAGCTTCGGAACCTTGGGGTCCTCGTCCTCGGGGATCGGATCTTCCTGGAGCTGGCTGTCGGCCACCAGCAGCACCGGCCCCATCGGCGGCGTCATCGCGATCTGATAGCCGCGCACCACCGATTCGCCGAAATGCTGCAGGGAGCCTGGAGAATCGTCCCATTTGACATAGTCGCGCACGATGACGGCGCCGTCCTGCACCGTGTGGTCGGCTTCGACGCCGGGGCGGCGCTGGGTCGCGTCGGCGATGTTCGCGGTGATCATCAAGACCGGCACGCGGTCGGCATAGGCGTTGTAGATCGCCATGGTCGCATGCTGCAGCCCGACCGTCGCGTGGACGAGATTGAGCATCGGCTTGCCTTCGACCTTGGCATAGCCCATCGACATTGCGACCGAGGCCTCCTCGTGCGTCGTCGTGAGCCATTCGGGCGCGGTGTTCTTGCCATAATTGATGAAGGATTCTTGCAGACCCCGGAAACTCGATCCCGGCGTCGCCGCGATATACTCGATGCCAAGCGACTTGTAGGCGTCGACCATGAAGTCCGAGCCTGCGGTCGCTTGGACCATGCTGGCGGCGCCGGGCACGACCGCGCCCGATTCGACCGCCGCCTGCACCGTCGAGATGCCTTGCGGCATCTTTCCGGTCTTGGGCGCCTGGGTTTGTGCCAGGGCTGCCTTCGGGGCTGCGATGGTGCTGGCGGCACCGGCCAAGGCCGCGCCTTTCAGGAATCCCCGGCGTCCGATCTGCGGCTCGGTCTTGCGCTTCGACATCGTCTCCTCCCTGGAGAAATAGGCTTGGCCCCAGGATAGCGGTAACGTCGCCCGCGGAGAAGATAGAGGTGGGTCATTGTGCCGGCGGCGCTCGAGCTCAGGACGATGGGGCACGCAAGCCTTGTTCTTGCGGAGAAGGGCTCGCATCCCATTCTGCTGACCGATCCGTGGCTTGTCGGTTCGGTCTATTGGCGGAGCTGGTGGCTGCAACATTATCCGAATGAGGCGGAGCTCGACTGGCTCGCCCGGTCCGAGACCGTCTATGTCACGCACGAGCATCCGGACCATTTCCATATGCCGTCGATCCGGCGGCTCGGCACCGGCCCGCGGTATCTCTTCCCGGAATTGGCCGAGCGCGGATTCCTTGCTCACATGGCACAGCACGGGTTTCGCGCGGAGATTCTGCCGGCGCTCACTTGGCGTCCCATCGGCGACGGCCTATCGATCCTGTCGATCCCGGCGTGGAACGATGACAGCCTGCTGCTGATCGAGACGCCTGGCGCGCTTATCCTCAACCTCAACGATGCAAAGCCGCTGCCGCCGGTGCTGAAGGCGATCCGGCGGCTCGTCGACCGGGTTGGAAAACCGACGGTGATGGCGTGCAGCTATTCGCCGGCAAGCCTCATCAACAGCTTCAGCGGCGAGCATGGCAATCTTCACCTGAAGACGCCCGCGCAGTATGTCGACTATGTCTGCCGTACCTGCGACCGGCTTGGCGCCGATTATTACGTGCCCTTTGCGAGCCAGGCTGAATTTCGGCGCGATGACAGCCTATGGGCGAACGAGTATCGGACCACCTATCAGGACCTCGAGCGGTACTGGCGATGCCGGGCGCGTCTGCTGCCGCCCTATGTCACGCTCGACCTTCAGGATTTCAGCCATAGCGCCGTGCCGCCCGACCGGTACCGCGGGGCCTTGCCCGCGACATTGGCGCGGCTGACGCAGGTCCGCGAGACGGCGGAACGCGACGCGATCATCGATGACGACGATGTGGCCGGGCTGCGGCGCAAGCTCAATGCCTTTCGGCTTCTATGGATGCTCTTGTTCAGGCGCGGCTTCGTCTTCGCGTTAGGCGAGCGGCGGTTCAAGTACGCGCCGTGGCGCGGCACTCTCGAGGAGGCGGATGCCGATGCCGGCGACTTCGTCGTCACGGTGCCGAAGCTCGCGATGAAAGAGGCGATCCGCAACAACCATGTCTCGGATCTCGGCATCACCATGTTCGTGCGCGTGCGGCTCCATCGCGCGATCGACGTGCGCAAGGTCTATGGCATGTTCGTCTTGTTCGCCGTCGATGATTATCGCCACCTCGCGGGTGCGAAAGCGTTCTGGCACTGGATCAGAACCGGTATCCGCCACAGCGTCGGGCTGAAGCTGCCGGCGCCGGCGCCCGATCGCGGCTGATCCCCCTCCGTTTCACTTGCAATGGCCCGGCAAGGCTCCGCACACTGGCGACATGCGGCGGATGCAGATCCTGGTCGTTGCCGTGCTTGCCCTCGCGGGGCCGACCGCGCAGGCCGAGCCGATCAAGCTCGGCGTCACCAAGATCGCCAATTGCGCGCCCATCGCGATCGCGCTGGCCAAGGGCTATTTCGCGGCGGAGGGTCTCGAGCCGCAGCTCACGATCTTCGAATCCCAGGCGCCGATCGCCGTCGCCGTGGCGTCGGGCGACATCGATGCCGGCCTCGCCGCGCAGACGGCCGCGCTTTACAATCTGGGCGCGGCCGGGCGCGTGCGAATCATCGCGAGCGGCGTCGCCGAGGCGCCAAGCTTTCATGACCTGGCGCTCGTCGCCTCGCTCAAGGCCTACGCGGCGGGGCTTAAGACGCCGCACGATCTTCCGGGCCATTCCTTCGCCCTGACGCAGATGGGCACGGGGCTGCAATACAATCTCGGCCGGATCGCCGCGAAAGAGGGCTTCGCCTTGAGCACGGTGACGCTCCTGCCGCTGCAGTCCAATCCCAATATCATCTCGGCGCTTGCGGGCGGGCGGGCCGATGCCGCCGTCATTGACGCCACCAACGCGTTGCCGCTCGTCGACAAAGGCGAGGTGAAGCTCATCGCCTGGGCCGGCGACCTGACCGGCTATACGCCGGCCTACCTCCTCTTCGCGTCGCGCGATTTCGCCGACCATCACGCCGATGCCACAAAGCGCCTGCTTTCCGCCTATCGCAAGGGCGTGAACGACTATTACGATGCCTTCACGGACGCCGCCGGGCTGCGCAAGGACGGGCCGACCGCGCCCGCCATGCTCGACATCATCGCCAAGTTTGTCGGTCAGTCGACCGATCGCGTCGACCTCAGCCTTGCCTATTATGACCGCGAGGCGCGGATCGACGTGTTACAGATCCAGGAGCAGATCGACTGGTATCGCTCGATCGGCGCCATCAAGGGCGAGGTGAAGGCGCCAGAGGTGCTCGACATGCGTTATGTGGTGGAGCGGCATTAAAAGGACGCTGTTTTGCGCATGAGCCGGTTGACCGCGTCTGCGGTCGTTCGGGCGGCTGCTGGAGCCGCCTTGCTTGTGGCGGCGTCGGCGGCGCTCGCGGCCGCGCCCGCATCGGGTGATACGGACCCGCGCCATATCATCGCGCCTTATGATCCACGGCTCGACGCGGTTCGCGCGCCGGCCGGGTTCGGCACCGGCCAGATCTGGCATGTCGGCCCCGACGAGCCCTACAAGAGACCGAGCGAGATCGTCTCGCGTGTGCACGACGGCGACATCGTCGAGATCGACGCCGCGCGCTATGCCTGCGACACCGGCGTCAAATGGGCCGCCAGCAACTTGACGATCATCGGCGTAGGCGGCCGGCCGGTGCTCGATGCGACGCATTGCACCGTCGAGGGCGACAAGGGAATTTGGAATCCGGTCGGTAAGGGACTCATCGTCGACAATATCGAATTTGTTGGCGCCGCGGGCCCAAGCCAAAACGACGCCGGCATCCGCTATGACGGGACCGGCTATGTCCTCATCACCCATTGCTATATCCATGACAACGAGGACGGGATCCTTGCGACGCCGAGCGACGGCGCCGCGACCGACATCGTGATCGACCACAGCGATTTCGATCACAACGGCACCGACACGGGCTCGACCCACAATATCTACATATCGTCGAGCAGCCCCCATGGGGTGAACAGCTTTGTCATCCGCTTCAGTTATTCGCACGGCGCCCGCGTCGGCCATCAGGTCAAGACCCGCGCTCTCACGAACTATATCCTCTACAACCGGCTCGCCGACGAGGAGGCGGGTGATTCGAGCTACGCGATCGACATCTCGCAGGGCGGCCTCACCTACATCATCGGCAACGTGATCCAGCACGGCGCCAAAGCGCAGAATTGGGCCATGATTTCCTATTCTTCCGAAGACCGGCCCAATCCGGTTCAGGAGGTCTATGTCGCGAGCAACACATTCGTGAACGAGATCCCCGATCATGGCGTCGCGCTCAACCTTTATGACCATGGGCTCACCGCCGCACGGATGGTCAACAATCTCGTGACCGGCATCGATCCTGCGAACCTCGTGGGGGACGCGTCGTCGAAGATCACGCTGTCCCACAACGTCATCACCGCGAGCCCGGGATTTTATGACCAGGCAAACCGCAACTATCATTTGGCGGCGCACGCAGCGGCGATCGGGGCGGGGGTCGATCCCGGCACCGTCCATGGGATGTCGCTCGCGCCCGCCTTCGAGTTCGAGTTCCCGGCAACCGGCGTGCCGCGGCCCGCTTTGGCGCACCTCGACGCGGGTGCGTACCAGTACCAGGCGGGACAGGTGCTGCCGCCGCCGCCCGCCATTCGTCTCAGCGCCAAGAGCCCGCTCGATTACGACACGCCTACCACGCTGACATGGGAGGCGAAGGACGCGCTTTACTGCGGCGCGAGCGGCGACTGGTCGGGGTCGGTCGCGCCGTCGGGCCGATACAGCTCGCCCCCCCTCACGTCGCGCAAGACCTACGCGCTCTCCTGCACGGGGCCGGGCGGCAGCGCGTCGCAGTCGCTTGCGGTGGCGGTCAATGAATCGCCCGAGGCGGCCAAGCTCGGGACGTACGTCTGGCACGACATTCCGGGCTCGGCGCTCAAGACCGTGTGCGCTTCGGACATCAAGGATTCGAGCGGCTCATCCGTCTACGCGGATGATTTCGGCACCGGGCCTAATTGCGAGAGCAAAGGCAATGGCGGGATGGGCGTTTATGTTCCGACCACGCGCACCTGGTACCTCATGGGCGGCAACGGTGCGCGCAACTATTATGGCAACGAGATCTACGGATTCGACGTCGCGACGCTCAAGCCCGAGCTGGTGACCCTGCCGGATCATATCGCCGACACCAAGGAATATGTACCGGACGACGAGTATGGCAGCAAAATCCATATCCCCGGCTGCAACGCCATCCTGCACCTCAAAAGCGGCGGCATCGTGCGCGCGCCGAGCGGGATAGAGAACTCGGCGGCTTGGGACCCAAAGACTGGCAAGATCGACGTGGGACCGGGCGATTATGTGCGGGGAAGCGAGGGATGCGGCGACAAAGAGGCCGGCGAGGTGTCAACCGACCTCTGGAGCTTCACGCCTCCCGTC
>DATJLY010000544.1:0-6587 GCA_035509095.1 Allostellaceae bacterium
TCGCCGATCTTGCGCTCGACGGGCCGACCGTGCTGCCGGTGGGCGGCCGCACCGCGGCGGGCCATCCGCTCGGCCGGCCGGCGCGGCATGGCGAGGCGATCCGCATCTTCACCGGCGCGCCCATGCCCGCCGGCCTCGATACCGTGCTGATGCAGGAGGATTGCCGCGAAGCGGACGGCAAGGTGACCCTGCCGCCCGGGATCAAGCACGGCGCCAACCGGCGCAGGCGCGGCGAGGACGTAGAGAGGGGCGCGGTCGTGCTTCAACGCGGCTGCCGCCTGCGGCCTCAGGATATCGGCATCGCGGCGGCGCTCGGCCGGACCGCGCTGCCGGTCTATCGTCGCCTCAGGGTCGCGTTGCTGTCGACCGGCGACGAGGTGCGCGAGCCCGGCACGACACTGCCGCCGGGCGCGATCTATGACAGCAACCGCTACACGCTGATGGCGCTGGTCGCCGGGCTCGGCTGCGCCGTCGACGATCTGGGGATCCTTCCCGACGACGCGGCGCGCGTGCGCGAGGCGATCGCCGCAGCGGCGCGATCCCACGACGCGGTCATCACCTCGGGCGGCATGTCGACCGGCGAGGAAGACCACGTCAAGACCGCGGTCGAAGCGCTGGGCAGCCTCCATTTCTGGCGCCTCGCGATCCGGCCGGGGCGCCCCGTTGCGTTGGGCCAGGTCGCGGGCGTGCCGTTTTTGGGCCTCCCCGGCAACCCGGTCGCGGTGATGGTCACGTTCCTGCTGCTGGCGCGGCCGTTGCTGCTGCGTCTTTGCGGCGCCGGCGCGACCGCGCCGCGCCAATACCGCGTGACCGCCGGCTTCTCCTACGCCAAGAAGGCGAGCCGCGCCGAATATCTGCGCGCCCGGCTCGAGCGCGGCGAGGACGGCGGCTGGATCGCGAGAAAATTCCCGCGCGATGGCGCCGGAATCATGTCGTCGCTGGTGGCATCGGACGGGCTCGTGGCGATCGCCGAAGGCGTCACCGAGATCGCGCAAGGAAGCGCGGTCGACTTCCTGCCGTTCAGCGAGGTGTTGACTTGACCGGCGAAACGATTAGCTGAAGCCCCATGAGGCTTCTCTATTTCGCCTGGATCAGGACCCGGATCGGCACCGCCGAGGAGACCATCGAGCCGCCTCCCGGCGTGCACACCGTGGCAGCGCTGATCGATTGGCTGAAGACCAGGGGTCCCGGCTTTGCCGACGCGCTCAAGAACCAGCGGCTCGTCCGGGTCGCCGTGAACAAGGTCTATGTGGGCTTCGACCACCCGCTGTCGCCGGGTGACGAGGTGGGCCTGTTCCCGCCCGTGACAGGAGGCTGACATGATCCGCGTCCAGCGCGACGATTTCGACGTGGGCGCGGAAATCGCGCGCCTCACCCAAGGACGCGCGGCCGTCGGCGGCATCGTCTCGTTCGTCGGCGTGGTGCGCGAAGGCACCGGTTCCGAACGCGTCACCGCCATGACGCTCGAGCATTATCCCGGCATGACCGAAAGCGCGCTCGAAGCGATCGAAGCCGAGGCGCGGCGCCGCTGGTCCCTCGAAGCCTCGCTCATCATTCATCGCCATGGGCGGCTCGAGCCGGGCGAGCGCATCGTCCTGGTCATCACGGCATCCAGTCACCGTGCCGCCGCCTTCGAGGCGTGCGAATTCCTGGTCGACTGGCTCAAGACCAAGGCGCCATTCTGGAAGCTCGAAACCACACCGGCGGGCGAGCGCTGGGTCGACGCGCAGGCAAGCGACGACGACGCGGCGGAGCGGTGGAGTGCGGGGTAGTTCCTGCCGCACTTTCACAGCACGCGGAGACCAAGGTGCTGCGCCATTCCGTCGAAATCGCGGTCGTCGTGGAGCAACGTGTGCGTGCGCTCGATGCAGAACGTGCCGATGATGAGGTCTATGGTCTTGCGGACCGTTAGCCCGATGCCGCGCAGCCGGCGATAGTTCGAGGCCGCGCGGACGGCGATCTCCGGATTGAGCATGCTGGTCGTCTCGAAGGCTTTCAGCCCGTTCGCGAGGCGCCGCGCGTCGTGGTCGTTGCGCGCACCCTGGAGCACCTCGCACAAAATAAGATCGCCGACCAGGATGGGCGCTTGGCCGACGATCGACCGCAACAGGCCGACCTGTCGGGTGACTTTGCGGTTGAAATGATCGATCCAGACCGAGCTGTCGACCACGATCATTGAGCGTTTCGATCGAGCCGACTTTGCTCGAGGTCGCCGTGCCATTTGATCTTGCCGCCGAGCTTAAGGATTTTTTCCTGCTCATGAAGACGGACAAGGAGGCGAAGCGCGGCTTCGACCGTGGCGCGTTTCGTCGTCAGACCACTCGCCTTCATCGCCTTGCGCATCAGCGCATCGTCGATATCGATGTTAGTCCGCATGAAAGCGCCTGCTCATTGCACAAGCAATGACAAAATATACACATTTCGCCTATTTAGCACAATCGTCCGCAACCGTTTCTGGGAGGCACCGCAGTCGGCTAAACTCGACCGCGATGTCGGCGAAACCCGCGACCCGGCTTTATGTGGACGCCGCCCTTGCGGCGGGCATGGAGGTGGCGCTTGCGCCGGAAGCCGTGCATCGGCTGCGCGCCGTGCTGCGGCTCAGGCCCGGCGACGCGGTGGCGCTCTTCAACGGGCGCGACGGCGAATGGCTCGCGCGGATCGACGGCCAGGGGCACGCGGTCGTCGGCGAGCACCTGCGCGCGCAAGAGGACGACGGCGATCTTTGGCTCGTCTTCGCGCTCATCAAGCGGCCGCGGCTCGAATGGATGATCGAGAAGGCGACCGAACTTGGCGTCGCGGCGCTCATTCCCGTAACGACCGAACGCACCGTCGCCGAAAAAATCAACGCTGCGCGGCTTGCGGCAATAACACGCGAGGCGGCCGAGCAATGCGAGCGGCTCTCGCTGCCCAGCGTGCGCGCACCACAATCGCTGGCATCGCTCATTGCAGGCTGGCCCGCCAACCGCCGGCTCATCCTTTGCGACGAGACCGGGCGGGCGCCGCCTCTCGCATCGCTTGCTGCGGCGTGCCTCGCGGGCCCGGCCGCGATCCTGGTCGGGCCGGAGGGCGGCTTTGCAGAATCGGAGCTTGACGGTTTGGGCAAACTCCCCAATCTATCGGCCGTCGGCCTTGGTCCGCGCGTGCTGCGCAGCGAAACGGCGGCGCTTGCGGCCCTTGCTGTGGTCCAGGCGCTGGGGGGCGGATGGAGCATCGCGCGACGGCGCCCGCGCGTGCCCGCCGGCGAGACAGGATAGCGCCTCAAGGGGACGTCTTTTCCACATGTCTGGTCCTTCGCAATCCGGCGGTGAACCGATCACGGACAAGCGCCAGCTTGTCGACTACATCGCCGCCGGCGCCAAGCCGCGCGAGCGATGGCGCATCGGCACCGAGCACGAGAAATTCGTTTTCCGCCGCAACGATCTCCGCCCCGTCCCGCATGACGGCGAGGCCGGCATCCGGGCGATCCTCGAGCGCCTCCAACGCTTTGGCTGGGCGCCGGTCCATGACGGCGACAATCTCGTGGGGCTGTCGGGCGGCGAGGCGTCGGTGTCGCTCGAACCGGGTGGGCAGTTCGAGCTGTCGGGCGCGCCGCTGGACAACGTGCACCAGACCTGCGCCGAAGTGCAGCAGCATCTGCGTCAGCTGCGGCCGGTGTGCGAGGAACTGGGCCTCGGCCTTCTCGGCATGGGATTTCTGCCGAAATGGCGGCGCGAGGACGTGTCCTTCATGCCGAAGCGCCGCTATGCGGTGATGCGCAACTATATGCCCAAAAAGGGCCGGCTCGGCCTCGACATGATGCTCCGGACCTGCACCGTGCAGGTCAATCTCGATTTCGCCGACGAGCAGGACATGGTGAAGAAGTACCGCGTCGGCCTGGCGTTCCAGCCGGTGGCGGTCGCGCTCTTCGCCAATTCGCCTTTCATCGAGGGCAAGCCGGTCGATTATGTCAGCTATCGCGGCCATGTCTGGACCGATGTCGATCCCGACCGCTGCGGCATGCTGCCCTTCGTGTTCGAGAACGGCATGGGGTACGAGCGCTATGTCGACTACATGCTCGACGTGCCGATGTACTTCGTCTATCGCGACGGCGCCTATACCGACGTGGCCGGCCAATCGTTCCGCGATTTCATGAAAGGCCGCCTCCCCGGATTGCCAGGGGCGATGCCGACCATGAGCGACTGGAGCGATCACCTGACGACGGCGTTCCCCGAGGTGCGCCTGAAGCGTATCCTCGAAATGCGCGGCGCCGATGCGGGCCCGTGGGCGCAGATCTGCGCCCTGCCGGCGCTGTGGAGCGGGCTCTTGTATGATCAGCAATCACTCGACGCGGCCGCGGCGATGGTCGCCGACTGGACCGCCGACGAGCGCGAGCATCTCCATCGCGACGTGCCGCGCACCGGCTTGCGCACGCCCTTCCGCGGCCGCACCGTGCGGGACCTGGCGCTTGCAATGCTGGAATTGGCGCAAGGAGGGCTGCAGCGGCGGGCGCGGCTCGATTCGACCGGCCAGGACGAAAGCCATTTCCTCGTGACCTTGATGGAGACCGCCCATTCGGGCCGCACGCCGGCCGAGCGCCTCGTCGATCGCTTCAACGGTGCGTGGGCCGGAAGCGTCGATCCGATCTATGCCGAACAGGCCTACTGAAGCCGCGCTTCGAGCCAGCGCGGAGGCGAGGCCGAGCCCTCTTCGGGCGGCAGGCCGCTGAGCGACATCCAGCGACCGCGATACCATGACCGCGCCGACACATCGAGCCGGATGCGGCGCGAGGCCGGCGGGCCGTTGATGCCCAGCGCCTGCCACGGAAGGAGCGCGGCCGCCACGACGCGCGGCTGATCCGCGCCAAGATAAAGCGCGCTCGCGCCCGCGACGGCGCGGCAGGTCGTGCCGCCCGCACCTTCGCACAATTTGGCGCTCATGTTCTGGTCCGCGCTGCCGCGGGGCGGGGGCACGAGATAGAGCGTGAAGCGATGCGGGCCGGCACCGGCATCGACGTCGAGCTCGACGTGATAGGCCTCGCTCAGCGGGTAGTCGCCATCATAGGCGAGCAGGTCGGGGTCGTAATAATCCTGGCCGATATGGGCGAGCGCGAGCCCCGCCCGGCTCCAGGAGAGATAAACCTCGCCGAACGCGACCTCGCCGGGCGCGGTCTTGAGCGGCGGCAGAAGCGAGGCGGGCTTGGGCCAATCGACGAGCGAGCGCTGCTCGAGATCGATCTGCGCCTCGGGCAGGGCGATGGCGCCGCTCCGCGGCAGCGGCCGCGCCGTCGCGTGAAGCCGCGGCAGCGCGTGGTTCGCCGCGGTCAGCGCCGTGACCAGGGACCCGTAAGGCCGGTCGTCGATATCGACGAGGCCGAAATCATAATCCTCGCCATCCGCCCGGCCGCCGCTGGGATAGTCGTAATACTGGAACCAATGCAGGCCCATCAGCTCGGGCACCTGCGCGAAATTCGCCTCGGCCGCGGCGGCGCCGGCGGCGCGCTCGCTCTGGGTGTCCACCGTCATGAGATGGCCGTTGTTGGTATTGCCGCTGCGATTTTCCCGCGCGGCATAGAACCATTCCGACACCAGCACGGGCTTGGCGCCGGACAATCGCCGCAAGCCGTCGAAGAAATAGGGCGCGATCCAGCCTTCGGGACTGTCGACATTGTAGTTGACGGCGATCGCGTCGACATGCGGCGCCTCGGCGCGTATCGCGTCGGGATCGTAGTAGATCGGCAGCCGGTCGCCGAAATAAAGCGCTTCGGGATCGGCCTGGTGGATCGCGGCGGCGGCGACCTCGTAGTACCGCCGCGCCACCGTCGCGGTCCAGGCGCGCACGGCACGGACGCCGTCGCCGCCCGGCCTCAGTCGCGTCGGCGCCGTTGCCGCCAATAGCCCATGCCAGGACGAGACGCCGGCAGGCGGCACGAAGTCGGCGGCAAAGCGCCCCCAATCGCCGCGATAGAGCCGCCGCATCAGGGCGACCCAGCGCCGCTTGGTGTGGTTCGACGCCGGCTTCTGCGAGAAGAACTGGGTCAGAGCCCCGCTCCACCAGCCGACCTCGTTGTCGGAGAAATAGCCGATGCGGTAGGGCGTCCCGCGATAAGGCGCGGTGAGCCGCCGCGCCTCGGCGTACATGCGCCGCGTCGTCGCGGGGTCGAACGGGTCGAACCAGTGGAAGCGCGCAAAGCGGCCCAGCTCGAGATTGATCGCCGTCGGCATCCGCAGCACTTGGGGCGGCAGCGACCACGCGCCCGCCGAGTTGAAGCCCCAGGCGTCGAGGCGCTGGCGGGTCGCCGCGACCCAATCGGCGCGCGTCGGTGCGAATCGCCGCCAGTCATAGTGCGGATGGTCGACATTGTCCCCCGAGGCGCCGCCATCGACGATGTCGACGCCCAGCGACACGAGCCGCTGGCCGCAGGGGTCCTTGAGCCACGCGACCCCGCGCTCGCGCACGATCGTCCAGCGCGACGAAGGCGCAGAGCCGAGCTGGCACGAGGCGGACGCCGCCGCGCCCCACAGCGCGGCGAGCAGCAACGCGCCCGCCGCGCGATGGAAAAAGATCACGCCGCCGTGCCGCCGACGGTGAGGCCGTCCATCCGCAGGGTC